>JBNKJW010000092.1:0-55321 GCA_050291445.1 Bacteroidales bacterium
CATAGCTATTTGCAAAGTCCTTCCGAAAATCCTGGGAAAAGGACAGTTGGGTGGCGGTGAGCCATGTTACTAAAACCAGCAATAGTTTGTTCATTATTCTTAGATTTGAGTGCATCATATTTTGTTTCTTTTTTTAGTCTATTTTCTCTCGCACCTTTGGCGCTATCTGCTTTCTTTTTTAATCCCTTGCCCACAAGGCTAATAATTGCTCCCCATTGGGGCTAACAATATATCAAGATTTGACAGGTAAAGCTAAAACAATTGTGAATTGCCTAAGGATCAAATAATAATTATTCCATTTAGCCAGAGAAACATCCACTGGATTAACAAACGCACATATTTTACCATAAAGTTTGTGGGGCAAATCAGGGGTGGAGGTTAACAGCTTGAGATGATACATGGGTCAATGGGTTAATAACTTCGACTGTACAAACATAAAAAATACTGCCCATATATGCAATGATTTTTTAAGGGGTGGAAGGAATTAGGGTATAACTGGCAGGAATTTGGCAATAAGTGGTAGGGTTTTTAAGATAAGTGGTCGTTCACTTATCTACAATAAACCCCACCTGCTAAATGAATTAAATAGCCAAACAATCACGGCTAAAAATTGGGTAGAAATGAGGTAAACATAGGGTGTGACTGAAAAACAAGCGTGGAATTATCAAAAAAATGTATCTAATGCTTATACAAAAGCAGAAAATCTTTATCGATAAATGGTTTTGTTCCATCCTGGTTATTTAGGTTGTCAATTTTATCAGAACTGTACCTTACTTTGCCAATTCCTAATTGTTTTCCGTTAATATCAAAGATTTTCACCAAATCATCGGCCTCAAAAAAGCCTTCTACTTTTTCAACACCCGAGGTCATAATATTAACTGCCTTTTTACTCTTTAGTTCTTGTATGGTTTGCTCATTAATTATTATAGAGGCTTTTGGGAAAGTAGTTGTGCGTGGAAGCCACTTTTTTTCTTCGTTATCTTTTTCGGCAGAGGCCTTAAAAAAAGTGGAAGGTACATTTTTACGGTTAATAATATCCAGTACGATGTTTTTTCGCATACCACTTGCTATGTACACATCAATTCCTTGTTTGGCAACTTTTTGTGCTATTGTGCATTTGGTGTTCATCCCCCCTTTGCCAAAAAAAGACTTCTCCGGGGTAATATATTTTTCAAATGATTTGTCATCCGTATTAATTTCCCTAATCAGTTTGGCCCCTTTTTCGGAAGGATGGCGGGTAAAAACTCCATCAACAGCAGTTAAAATAAACAGGGCATCTGCATTCATCATACTGGCTATCAGACCCGAGAGCTCATCGTTATCTGTAAACATCAACTCTGTTACAGTAATGGTATCATTTTCGTTTACAATAGGGATAATTTTGTTTTCAAGCATGGTAGATAAACCATTTTCCATATTGGAATAATACCTTAGTCCCTGAAAATTTTCTTTGGTTGCTAATATTTGCCCGGCTTGTATGTTGTAACTTCCAAAAAGCTTAAAATAATTAACCATTAGCTTAACCTGGCCAATGGCCGACCAAACCTGCTTTGCCGAGATTTCAGGAGTTTCTTTTGTGAAACTGTATTCACCTTTTCCGGCAGCAACTGCCCCCGAAGAAATAAGAATTACCTGCACGCCCTGGTTGTGAAATTCTGCAATTTGATTTACAATTTGAGCAATACGATCCTTGTGCAACTTGCCATCATCACGCGTCAGCACGTTGCTTCCTATTTTAATAACTATGCGCTTATATGAATGCTTACCAGCAGTCAACTTTGTTGTATTTTTAGTTTCAACTGTAAATTAAATAATTATTTGTTAAAAAAATAAGGATATTTGCCTGCATATTGACTTTTCTTTTATCCTTACGGCTTTAATTTTAGCAAAACGCTTTGCCAGTCGGGGTATTTTTCTGAGCCAAAAGTAATTAATTCACCTTCAAAAGTTTCTTGCCCTTTGCCTTTAGTCATGTCATCAATCAAAAAATCCCCTTTGAGCAATGCCTTATTAGGTGAAAGTATCAACTTTTGAGCCACATCTATTGAAAAGTAGTCGGTAATCCACAATCTTTTTTCCATATAACAAAGCGGATTCATTACTGAAGGGGCGGTAAGGATGTAAACATCATATTTTTTGCTGTTCCAAAGTTTGGCAAATCCTTCAATGGCTCCTTCTATCGGTTTAAGCTTTCTAAAAAAATCAAGTTGAGCCTGAGGATATTTAATCTCGGGTGTTTGCTTGCGCGCTTTTTTATGTGCGCCAATAAAATCGCACAAAACATCATCCATATCTACATAAATTAGCTTCATTTTTTAAAGTATGTAATGAAAAATATCTGATTGCTCATTTAAATATTCGAACTTAATTTTTCTTTCGTTCATTTTTTTTAGCAAGAGTTGGCTGTCTTCCGGTTTTTGAACCACTATACCAACCAATGCAGGTCCTTCAGTACGGTTATTTTTCTTTTTGTATTCAAAATGGACGATGTCATCTGTTTCGCCAAGAATTTCAGCCACAAACTCTTTTAAAGCTCCAGGGCGCTGAGGAAAGCTTATCAAGAAGAAATGTTTCAGGCTTTCATAAAGCATTGATCGCTCTTTTATTTCTTCCATGCGTATTATATCGTTATTCCCACCGCTAACAATGCAAACTACGTTTTTTCCTTTGATTTCATCTGCTAAATAATCAAGTGCCGAAATGGAGAGCGCTCCTGCAGGTTCTACAACAATGGCTTCTTCGTTATAAAGTTTTAGTATGGTTGTGCAAATTTTTCCTTCAGGGACCAGAATTATGCTATCCAGCTTGTCTTTACAGATCTCAAAAGGTAGTTGGCCAACTGATTTTACTGCAGCACCATCAACAAAAGTGTTAATGTTATCAAGTTCAATAACTTCCCCTGCTTGCATAGCTACTTTCATCGATGCAGCGCCTTCTGGCTCTATACCGATAATTTTTGTAGTAGGGCTGATTTGGTTAAACACTGTAATTAGTCCTGCAGCAAGACCTCCACCACCTATTGGAACTAGAAGATAATCAATTGGTTCGTTAATGTTTTCCAATATTTCTAAACCAATTGTGGCTTGCCCTTCAATTATATTCACATCATCAAATGGAGGAATAAAAACCAGTCCGTCTTTAACGCATGTTTCAAGGGCAGCGTCCTTGGCTGCATCAAAGGTATCGCCTGTTAAAATAATTTTAACCTGTTCTTTGCCATACATTTCAACTTGCCTGATTTTTTGCTTTGGCGTGGTCACAGGCATAAATATTTTTCCTTTTATACCCAGTTCATAACACGAAAGTGCCACCCCCTGGGCATGGTTTCCCGCACTGGCACAAGCAATTCCTTTTTGCATTTGCTTTTTGTTAAGCAAGGCCATTTTATGGTAAGCACCCCGTATTTTGTACGAACGGGTTTTCTGCAAATCTTCGCGCTTGAAATAGATATTTGCCTTAAAATGTTCCGAGGCATTTTGGTTGAGATTAAGAGGCGTTTGGTTGATAATGTTATTAATACTTCTTTTTGCCTGATAAACAGCTTGTAGTTCAGGAGTTTTTTGTTTTGTTTCAGTACTGTCAACATTTTTATCAACCATTGTTTTATTTTTTAAAAGACCTTCCAAATTTTATAATTTGGAAGGTCTCTTTATTAATCCAACAAAGTTAGAACAAACAACTCAATATGCAATTGTTCAATGTTTTTTATACCATTATGTTGGCATTATTTCAACTTAATTACTTTAAATGAATGGGTTGGGAGCTTAACTTTGTAGCTATATTTTTCAGGAACAAAAACTTTACCCCAGAACTTAATTTCCGGAATAACTTCTTCCTTAAACTTCTCATTTGTTACAATATCAACAACTTCACCCTTTTTCTCTGAAAAAACCAGGTTTACCTCAACCGGCTCATCATTAAATGATTCCACAACAACTGTATTGTTATCATACAAAAACAAAGAAACTTTGGAAGCGCCTGTCAATGAAATGTTTAATGGTTTGCAGATGATTTCACGGATTTTGTTCAACACCTCTTCCGGTAGATTGTATAAATCAGCAAAATTTTCAGGAATAGTAAATACATACAGCGTTGCATTAGCAAACTTAGCCTGATGAAACAGAGGCCAGCCTAAACCACCATCCATTCCTGAGATAATTTCCCACGAATCGTTGGTGTAGTATTGTATTTGTGGGATTAAAACAGGAGTTGCTGTTTCAATAAATCTTCTATTCAATATATAACCTGTAACCATTGATTTTCTTGCAGTGTATTCCAGGTTGACAAGTTTTCTAATTCCTCTGTTTTGCAATGCGTTTAGCAGCCCGGATGTAATTACAACATCTTTACCGTTAATCAATCGTTGCTTAATTTTTTCTACAATATCCGGATCTTTTTTAGTTTGTTCAGTAAGGATAATCATTTCATCATTCATGGGGAATTCAGGTACAATATCCATAGGTAAGCCAATCATTCCCAGGTAGTTTTGTAAGAAATCTTCCCCGTTTGAATGAAACGGTTTGTAGCTTTTAATTCCGTAAGGGTTTCCTAGTTCACTGGCAATTTTATCAATAATTTGCAAGGATTGTGAAGCCACTTTTGCCATTGTTGCACCATTTTTAACAGGCAGGAAATTGCTGTAACTAAAGCTGGTGGATTCATTTTTCCAACTGGCTTCCCATTCTTTCCTTAGCGGGTATAACATTTGTCTGTAATCAAATAACGTCATTTCAGGTGCTTTGGCAAAAATGGTTAGCCACAATTGCTCTGCATACCGGTCATAAAACTTCATGCCCCCGGTGTCAACCCAGCCGCCGCCATTCTTGCCAGGCTTTAGGTTGTGATAGTATCTATAAACAAGATAGCTTAAGTACGGTTGTAGGTGTTGGTTGCTTAAAACAGCATCCCTGGTTTCTGTTCCTGTGTAAATACCATCATAAAGTTTTGGCTCAGTTTCAAGGTTAAAACCAAGCTCATGAAAATGTTCGTACCAGTTTGGATATTTTATTATGACCTTAACATTTGGATTTATTGCTTTAGCAGGTGCTAATATTAGATTTTTTGATGCCTCAGTCATTAATTTTAACCGATATTCAGACCAACTTTGATCTCCTTTTGCTTTTATACACAATTCGCATTTACAACTGGTGAAAAAGAAATCATCAAGAATCACTTCATCAAAGTTTGCAGCCGAATACTCAATTATTTCCTGCACTTTTTTGCGATGTTCAGGGTTGGCGTAACAAAATGTTTCAAACAAGTTGCTTTCATCAATTGTATAAGTGATTCCACCAGCAACTTCTAACCCCTTTTTCCTGAAAAATTTAATTGCATTTTTCAATGTTTTTTTGTCTACAACCAATAAATCACGATGGGTTTCAAGGTAGATTTTATCCACTTTAAGTTGCGATGAAATTACTTGCCAGGTTGAATCAAGCCACTTTGGGTCTTGCATTTTTTGCACTTCATAAGCCCTTGTATAAACAGATACTTTAAAATTTTTGTAGTTACTTTGTGCATTCGTTTGCAAAATGAATGATACTGAAAGTACAAATACAATAAAGAATAATTTTTTCATTGGGTAATTTTGAAATAGAGGTTAAGTAATTTATCATTAATAGATAACTAAATTAAATAAAATCACCCACTACCAAACAAATTTTGAGTTTGCTATCATCTTTTAGATCGTTTTTTGAATAATTGGCTATGCAAAAGGGTTTGTTTTTTGCAAGGAATAAATTTTTAATAATTTTTGTTATCTTTAAATTAAGTGAAAAAACTAATTTCATTAATATTGTTAATGGGTTATTTATCTGGCTTAAACGCACAGGTAAATAATATCAGGTTTCAACATTTAAAATCGGAGGATGGTTTGTCGCAGGGGCATGTTTTGTGCATGTTGCAAGACAAGGAGGGGTACATTTGGATTGGCACTTATTATGGGCTGAATAGATACAATGGGTATTCTTTTAAGCTTTTTAGTAAGAACAATGAGGATACGTGCTCAATTATCAGTGATGTTGTATACAGCCTTTTTGAAGACAAAGATGGAGTTTTATGGGTAGGTACTGTTTCTGGACTGGAAAAATACAATAAAAAGACTGAAACGTTCGAACATATTCCATCCAACGTAGTCGGAGGGTTAGCAGGTTCAGATATTCGGACTATTAAACAAGATGTGAATGGGAACATTTGGGTAGGGAGTTATGATGGTGGTCTTAGTAAAATAGATCAGGAAACAGGTAAAATCTCTCATTTTAATTTACCCGGTAAAAAACAAATTATTAATGATTTTCTGATAGATAAAAACAACAGGTTGTGGGTGGCAAGTGCAACAAATGGTTTAAGTGTTATAAACCTCAACAATAATGAGGTTAAGACTTACTTGCATGATTCGATGAAACCTTTTTCATTACCACAAAATAACATTACCAGCATTTTTTCTGATGCAGAAAATACTATTTGGATGGGGTTTCCAAATGGCGATTTAGCAAAATACATTCCCCAAAGTGATGGTTTCCAAATTCATCAGGTTTTAAGCGAAGAGTGCAAGGATCAATCTATTTCTGTTCGAGATATTTCGCAAGATTTTTCCGGAAATATTTTAGTGGCCACTTTGGGTGCTGGCCTTATTTCTTACAATCCACTGAGTGGTAAATCAAAAATTTATTTACACAATAATAACAACAGCCAAACAATCTCGTCTAACGAAGCTTATTCATTGATGATTGACAGAACAGGGGCTGTTTTCGTTGGTACTTATGGAAGAGGTATTTCAAAATACGCTCCTTCAAATAATAAGTTTTCAACTTACTATGTTTCGACAAGAGATGAAAAAGAAGGCGATATGAATTCCTACACAAGTTGTGTGCAGGATGCTAAAGGAAGGCTTATTGTTGGTACTTATTATGGTTTTTATGTTTATGATGAAAAAAGATTGAAATATAGGCATATTATTCCTGGAAATACATTTGCTGATAATAAAATATTAAGCATGGCAATTGCCCCGGATTCTACTATTTGGATGGGAACAAAAAAAGGGCTTCATAGATACGATAAAGATTTAAATAAAATAAGAACTTATCAATTACTTAATGACGATGCCGAGCACCCAATATATGAACTCTATTTTGATAGCAAAAATAATTTATGGCTCGGGCTTTTTGTTGTTGAGGGGCTATTTAAAATAACAGAAAAAGAATGGCGAAATACCACATCAGAAAGACTTGATTATAAGCTATATAAAGAAGAGTATAATAGCGATTCCACCTCAATTTATGGAAACCAGATATGGGCAATTAATCAGGATGCTTATTTGAACCTTTGGATAGGTACCAACATGGGAATTTGTAAATATAATTACAAAAACGACAATTTTGAGAGATATGATATTACTCAACTTTGTAAGTCAATTGAATTTGATAATAAAAATAACATGTGGGTTGCAACCAGAGGTGCCGGAGTTATTTGTTACAATTTAAAAACACAGGAGGTCAAACACTACACAGATAAGGAGGGACTTAGCCAAAATTTTGTGTTTGGTATTATTATCGATGAAAATGAGCAAATTTGGTTAACAACAGAGAATGGATTGTCAAAACTTAACCCTGAAACTGAAAATTTTAGAAACTATGATATTTTTGATGGTTTGCCTCATAACCAATTCGATGATCGTTCGGAATTAAAACTCGAAAATGGAGAAGTTTACATGGGAACCTCGAAAGGTTTTATGATTTTTGAGCCAACCAAGGTTTTAGATGACACCTCAAAAACAAACGTTGTTTTAACTAAGTTAAGAATCTCAAACAAGGATATCGAATACGACCATTTACTGGGAGATAAAAACCGAATAAGTCTCCCCATTGGTCAATTGTCTGAATTTGAACTCTTTCCTGGGCAAAAAGATTTTTCTCTTGAGTTTGCTGCACTGCATTACACCGCTTCGCAAAGAGTAAAGTACAAATATAAACTTGAGGGTTTTGATGCTGAATGGATTTATACAGATGCCAGTAATAGAACAGTGCGTTATACCAACCTTGATGGAGGAAATTACATTTTTAAGGTAATGGCCACAAATGGGGATGGATTTTGGAACGAAACACCTTTGACTGTAGATATAATAGTGTATCCGCCTTTTTATAAAACATCGCTGTTTAAAACACTCTTTGTAGTTATACTTTTATTAGTGGTTATTCTTTTCTTTAGATGGAGGATGACAAGGGTAAAAAAACGAAATATAATTTTGGAAAGTCTGGTTAATGAGCGAACAAGGGAGATTCTGGAAAAAAATCAACTTTTAAACAAGAACGCAAGAGATTTGAATGAAAAAAATACACTTCTTGAAACAAAACAACACAATATAGAACAGCAGAAAGAAGAATTGGCGGCCCAACGTGATGAATTAATAGGGCTTAATGCCATTAAAGACAAACTTTTTTCGGTAATTGCTCATGATTTAAAAAACCCATTTAATGCTATTATTGGCTTTTCTGATCTTGTTTTAGGAAGATACGATAAACAAACAGATGAAAAGAGAAAAAGTCTTATTAATACCATTAATCAAACTGCCAGAGTAACTTTTCATTTACTTGAAAACTTGTTGGAGTGGTCTAGGAACCAGCAAGGTGTTATAAAATTCACACCTAAACCAGTAAATGTTACAGCACTATTTTCAATTGCCATTGAACAGGTAAAAGAGTTTGCGAAATGCAAAGAGGTGAAAATTAGAATGATTGAACCTGATGGTGATTTAATCGGGATGGTTGATGAAAATATGATTGTTACGGTATTGCGTAACCTGTTAAATAATGCCCTGAAATACAGTTTTAAACAGGGCTCTGTTATAATAAAGGCAGTACCGTTAAACGATAATTTTATAAAAATATTAGTAATAGACAACGGCGTAGGGATGTCTGACGAAATTAGAGAAGATTTGTTTAAGGCACATGAAAATGCTAGTTATGTGGGTACAGCAGGAGAAAAGGGTACTGGCTTAGGGCTAATTATTTGTAAAGACTTTATTGAAACCCATAATGGGGAAATTGGTGCAGAAAGTGAGCCTGATAAAGGATCAACATTTTATTTTACCATTCCAAAAGCCTAATGATCATAAAAAAAAACATACCTGTTTACAGCCTTGATAAATTTAAGTCCCAAAGTGACAAAAGTCGTTTGTTTGAGGTTGAACTTTTTGATGCAAATCGGCATTTTCAGGTGTCATATCCTCATAAACATGATTTTTACGAGGTGCTATATCTTTCAAATGGCTTTGGTTACCATATTATTGATAGTAATAAGTATGAAATAAAGCCCCCTTGTATTTTTTTTATGTCGCCAGGGCAGGCACATAAGTTGGAATTATCAAAAGATATTGAAGGCTATATCTTTATTTTTACAGCTGAGTTTTATCTTTTAAACCAGAAAAACAAGAACAGGTTACTGGAATTTCCTTTTTTCTATTCTGTTGAACAAAATAATCCTCCGGTTTATTTAAAGAACGACGAAGACAATCTTTACATTCAATCTCTTTTTAAGCATTGTATTAAAGTTGTTTTAAAAGATGAAAATGCTTCGGTTAATGAAATAGCCCGTTCAACCCTTGACCTGATTCTTTTAACCTGTAACAATTTATACCCTGCCGACAGAAAAACGGTACAGAAAGGGAAAGGGCATATTTTGGTTAAAAATTTTTTGCAATTAATAGAGCAGCATTACTACCAAAACCTTCGTATTAACGAGTATGCCCAAATGCTGGCTATTACACCCAACCACCTTACTCAAATGGTAAAACAAATAATGGGTAAAACATCTGTTGAAATTTTGCAACAAAAAACGGTGGTGGAAATTAAGCGTTTACTAATTCATACAGATTTAAACGTTTCTGAAATTTCGGATTATATGAATTTTCCAGACTTGTCTTATTTCACCAAATATTTTAAAAAGATTGCCGGGTTATCTCCATTAGCCTACCGAAAAAAGCATGAAAAATAGCAAGCTTCCAGTTTTGTTTACTTTAGTGTTTTTAAATAATAGTTTATTTGTTCTAACTTTCTTTTAATTAGTGTTTTATGTGTGTTGGGTTGATGTTGGTGAAACCGGAATAATTAACTAATTTTTAATGACCAATGACTGGTGGCCAGGATAAAAACCATGATTTTTACCAAAATTACCAGAAAAATTGATGTATAATTATGCACTGCATACACTTATTTTGTACTTTCGATAAATTGATTTTTTAAACAGAGAATATTAACAATAAAATCAGGGAATTATGGCAAATTATTTTAACACATTACCATTGCGACTTAAGGTTCAGGAATTGGCAAAATGCAGGTTTATGGACGAGTCGGAATTTAGCGAGGGCGTTAAGAAACTTGAAGGGAAAAAGATTGTTGTTTTAGGTTGTGGGGCACAAGGTTTGGCTCAGGGGTTAAACATGCGCGACAGTGGCTTGGATATCTCCTACGCAATCCGTCAGGTTGAAATTGATGAAAAGCAGGTATCATACCAAAATGCTACAGATAATAATTTTGAGGTAGGAACCTTTGAAGAAATGATTCCAAAAGCCGATTTGGTATTAAACCTTACCCCGGATAAATATCACACACCTGTTGTAAAACAAGCAATGCCTTTAATGAAAAAAGGTGCATGTCTTTCATACTCACATGGCTTTAACATTGTTGAAGAGGGTATGCAAATCCGTGAGGACCTTACCGTGATTATGGTGGCTCCTAAATCACCTGCATCAGAGGTTCGTGCTGAATATTTAAGAGGTTTTGGTGTTCCTACTTTAATAGCTGTTCACCTTGACAATGACCCAAATGGAGATGGTTTTGAAATTGCAAAAGCTTATGCAGCTGCAACTGGTGGTCATAAAGCCGGTGTATTGGCTTCGTCTTTTGTGGCTGAGGTAAAATCAGACCTAATGGGTGAACAAACAATTCTTTGCGGGCTTCTGCAAACAGGTTCAATCCTTAGTTTCAACAAGATGGTTGAAAGTGGCATCGACAAAGGGTATGCTTCAAAATTGATTCAGTATGGTTGGGAAGTAATTACCGAAGCATTAAAATTGGGTGGAATAACTCACATGATGGATAGGTTAAGTAACCCTGCAAAGGTAGAAGCCTATAAATTGGCTGATGAGCTTAAAGCTATTATGCGACCATTGTTTGAAAAACACATGGATGATATTATGAGTGGAAAATTCTCTTCTACTATGATGGAAGACTGGGCCGCTGGCGACAAAAACCTTTTAGCCTGGAGAGCTGCTACTGGTGAAACTGATTTTGAGAAAACTCCGGCAGGAGATGTAGAAATTACTGAGCAAGAGTATTTTGATAATGGAACCTTATTGGTTGCTTTTGTAAAATCAGGGGTTGAATTGGCATTTGAGGTTATGTGCGAAGCTGGTATCAAAGAAGAATCAGCGTATTACGAATCGCTACATGAAACTCCTTTAATTGCAAATACTATTGCACGAAAAAAATTGTTCGAAATGAACCGTGTAATTTCTGATACAGCTGAGTACGGTTGTTATTTATTTGACCATGCATGTAAGCCTTTGCTGGCAGATTTTATGGCAAAAGTTGATACCAGCGTGATTGGTAAAAACTTCAACGATGGAAAATCAAACCATGTTGATAACAAAGAACTTATATCAGTTAATGATGAAATCAGGTTTCATAGTGTTGAATTGATTGGTGCTGAATTGCGTGAGGCGATGGAAAATATGGAAGCAATTATATAAAAACTGATAATTAGAAATTAGAACTCGTATTACAGGTTCTAATTTCTATTTTTTATTGTTCACTGTATGAGCTGAGTAACTCTTTTAAATCTTGAATGAAGTTTTGTAAAACCTCAGGTTCATTACCGTATTCAAAAGTAACTTTGTAGGCCTCGCCATTTAGCTTTTTTAATTCAATCCATTCAGCACCACCATCTGCACAATCAGGGCATCCTATTATAGGGTTAAGTTCCTGAAAACTTTCATAATCTACTTTTGTTAAAAGATTAATCCAGTCTGACTGGTTATATGATTCAGTGATGGTAACTATTGGGTACTCTTCAATATTCCAGCTTTTCTTTTCAAAAATAATTTTCGAATCTGATATAGTGATTTTTTTCATGCAATAACCAGCACACATGCCAAATGATGTACCGTACTCAATATATTCAAGCTCAGCGCCCCCACTTTTATATTTTTCATCAATTACTAAATCATTATCCTGGTTGCAATTTGAAATTAATACAACTGCAAAAAGGGCTGAGAATATAATCAACAGTTTCTTGTTCATAGTTTTATGGTTTAATTTTTACTTTTAGCTATTTTGTTACCAATAACTATTTATAACTAAGACGCAGAATAAACCAAAAACGCTGCAAAGCTTGGCAATAACTTTAATGTGTTGATTGAAATGGATTGATAATGAGTGGTTTATTGTCTTGGCAGGAGGCCTTTTTCAACAAGTTGGTGTAAAATATGTTTTCCTTCAGCTTCATCTATGCCTTTTCCAAACTTAATTTTTTCATTGCGATAGAAAAAGCTGAAGACTTCACCTACTTCAATTGTCCAAAGCCACTTGTAGCGATTGTTCCCATATCCAAAACCAATTATTTTTCTGTAATTTAGGCTTTCTTTAACCTTAAAATCGCTGATTTCCTCAATTGTATATTTTCTGGTTCTGTAAAAAGCAAACTGTTTTTTTATTTTAAGCTGGGTTTTATCAAATGTTATGATTTCTTTACGAAATACTAGCCAGAGTAAAGTTGCAAGTAAACCTAGATTAACAGCCAGAAGAATCCCTAACTGCAATAATTCATTCTGAGGCATATTAAAAAATTCTGTGAGTTTGCCCGGGTAATCTTTAAGAAGTACCAAAAAAGCACCCCAAAATACAATCCCGACGGCAAAAAAAACAATTATTAAAAACCACATTCGTTTAACCGGAATCTTTATTTTACCCTGATTGTCAGAAATTGTGATTTTAGCCCGACCTTTAAATGGTTTTTGAATTTTCATCATAAGGTTTTATTGGTCTTGTATTCTTTTTTTTACTAGATTAAGCAAAATCTCCGTATCTTCATTATCAGTCAGGTAGGCAAACCGTATGGTTTTTAAACCATAATCAAATTTAATTCTTCCACCTGTATTTATTGCCAAAGTGGTATCAAAGAAACGAGAGTACATTATGTTGCAGTATGGTTCTGCACCAATAGAAAAGTCAACCATGTATTTTGAGCTATATAATTTGGTTGGATGCCCGATTCCCCGTTTTTTTTGAATTTTAATAGTTTCCTTTGTAATTGTAACAACTTCCTTTCCGCCCCAAAACCAGAATAATGCTTTCCAAAACCAAACATATATGACAAAAAGGACAAGAGCAAAACCAAGAATTATAAAACCTCCAAGTTCGCCTTGTGGTGTGTAGTTAATTGTTGCAAGGATTAAACCAGCATTTGGAATGAGCATTAAAACCTGAAAGGCAAGCAAGCTGATATTGTACCACCAGTTTTTTCGTGGTTTGGTCTCTATTTTTAGTTTCTCCGGGGTTTCAGTAACTTTTATTCTGTTACTATTGAACATGTCCTTTGAATGTGCAACTTGCATATATAAAAGTATATCATTTAATTTGATTAGTCGCTTGTTTGCCATTAAAGTTGGCTACTTGTTGATTAACAGTCACTTATCGTGGTTTTAAGTTGATAGGTCGAAGTTAGAAGAAAAGATAATGTCAGTGCTATTTTTCTTCCCACTCTGTGCTTTTAAAACAACACAAACTTTGCGGTAAACTACTGAAGATTCAATCATTTAAAAGACAATTTTCAAATATACAAACTTAGTTCACAAACTCCTTTTTATAAGCCCCTTCATCTTCTAAATCTTTTAGGTGGCTAAATAAGCTCTTCATTGGTTTGGTAACAATAATTCTTCCTGAGCGGATAAATTCATGTACTTCATATGGAGCCAACTTTTCTAAAAACTCCTGGGTTTCTTCCTGATTTCCGGTTTTTTCAATAACAATGTATTCAGGTTCTATGTCGAGGATACGGGCATTGCTATGTCTTATAAGTTCTTCTATAACATTATTGCGTGCAATATGCGATGTTGAAACTTTATACAAAGCCACTTCCTGCGCCAATATCATATCCTCGTCATACAAAAAGGCTTTCAATACTTCAACCTGTTTTTCAATGTTTTTACGTAAATGCTCAGCCTTCTCAAGGGTTGTGTTCACTACAATAACAAAAGTATGGATACCATCGTGGCGAGAAGGTGAAGTTGTAAGGCTTTCAATATTAATTTTCCTGCGTGTAAAAATGATGGATATTCTGTTTAATAAGCCAATGTGGTTTTCTGTATAAATTAATATGGTATATTTCTTTTTCATTTCTTTTTTATTTGTTCGTATAAAAATGCGAAGGCCAATAGCTTTGTAATGCAATAAAGTGTCTGATTTTCAATGATTAACGGCTACTGGTTAACAACAAGATTTGATGGATCTTCAAGCAACATTTCTGAAACTGCCTTGCCAGAAGGAACCATAGGAAAAACATTGTTTATTTTCTCCACCATTACTTCCAAAAAATAAGGCCCTTCATGAACCATCATTTCTGCAATTGCATCTTTTAAATTTTTGCGTTCGCTTACCTTTTTAGCAGGAATATTAAATGCTTCAGCAATTTTAGTGAAATCCGGATTAGGAAGTTCTCCAAAAAAGTCACGGCTTTTGTAGTAGAGATCATGCAACTGGCGGATCATCCCTAAAAAGTTGTTATTTAATACCACCACTTTTAGCGGAATTTTGTAGTGCATTATTACACCTAGTTCTTCCATGGTCATTTGAAAACCTCCGTCTCCTGAAATAGCTATAACTTGTCGGTCTGGAGCCCCAATTTGAGCTCCAATAGCAGCCGGAAGAGAGAACCCCATAGTGCCTAGCCCACCGGATGTTATTTGACTGTATGTTTGCTCATATTTATAATACCTTGCAGCTGCCATCTGGTTTTGTCCAACATCTGTTACAGTAATAGCTTTGCCTTTGGTTATCTCTGACAATGCAGCTACTACCTCTCCCATTTGTAATTGACCGCTTTTTCGGAATAAGTCCTTACTAAAGACTTTTTCTTCTTCCACTTTCAGGTATTCTTCAGCTGTCTTTAACCATTTTCCATGGGAGTTGGCTTGTATTTTTTCATTAATAACTTTTAGGGCAACTTTGGCATCTGATATAATGGGCACAGCAGCTGTAACATTTTTATCAACTTCAGCTGTATCTATTTCAATATGAATAACTTTTGCCTGTTTTGCATATTTGCTCAAATTGCCAGTCACCCGGTCATCAAAGCGCATGCCTATGGCAATTAGTACATCACATTCGTTGGTCATTTTGTTGGGTGCATAATTTCCGTGTAAACCAACCATGCCGGTGTACAATTTGTGCTTTGATGGAAATGCAGAAAGGCCTAACAATGTTGAAGCAACCGGAATCTCAGCTTTTTCGGCAAGTTGAATAACTTCGTCCTGTGCTTCTGAAATCAGTACACCCTGACCAACAATAATAAAGGGTTTTGATGCACTATTAATCAAGTGACAAGCCTCTTCAATGGCCTCCATTTTTGGTTTTGGATAAGGATGGTAGCTCCTTATTTTTTTGCAAGTCTGGTAATTGAAACTTTCAATTAGTTCGTTTTGAGCATCTTTGGTAATATCAATAAGCACAGGGCCTGGTCGTCCTGAATTAGCAATGTAGAAAGCCTTTGCCAATGTTTCTGCTATTTCATCAGCCTTAGTGATCTGGTAATTCCACTTGGTTACAGGCATTGAAATACCCACAACATCTGTTTCCTGAAAAACATCGTAACCAAGATTAGGCCCTTCTACCTGACCTGTTATGCAAACTATTGGTGTATTATCGAGCAGGGCGTCAGCAATTCCTGTAATCAGGTTAGTTGCACCAGGGCCAGAAGTTACCATACATACCCCTACTTTTTTAGATGCCCTTGCATATCCCTGAGCTGCATGAACAGCCCCTTGCTCATGTCGAACCAAAATATGCTTTACCTTGTCCTGGTAATCATAAAATGAGTCGTAAATTGGTAGGTTGGCTCCTCCAGGATAGCCAAAGATAGTATCTACACCTTCTTCCATTAAGGCTTGAAAAATGGCTTCGGCACCTTTTATTTTATGCTTTGCTGTGTTCATTACCAGTAGATTTTTATTAATGTTTGCCTGGGCCTGTTTTATTTTGGCAGGCTCAGCTTGCCGGGATACATTCGGCACAGGCAAAGCCTATGTCGAATGAAGATAGAATAGTTAATAATTTTAAAAATTAATGTCCGTTGTTGCTCAACTTCCATTGTCTGATTTTATCTGAACTTTCAGAAGCTTTTACCAGATCCTTTAAATAGTTGGTCAACTCTTTTGTTTGTTTGGTTATTGCTACTCGACCTGAGCGTGCAAATTGCAATACTCCAAAAGGCTCAAGTTTATTAAAGAGTTCTTGTGTTTCATGCTTATAACCTGTTTTTTCAATGACAAAGAAACTAGGTTCAATGTGTAAAACACGGGATGAATTTTCCCGGATAATTTTCTCCAATTCGGAATTGGCTGATAAAGATTTTGTTGAAACTTTATACAAAGCCATTTCCTGATGAATAACATCATCTTCAATAAAATAGAAAGCTTTTAGCACTTCAACCAATTTTTCTATTTGACCAACAACCTTTATCATTTGTTCTTTGGTTGTAGTAGCAACAATTGTAAACCTGTATATGTCTTTAACTTCTGATTCTGAAACAGTTAGGCTGTCAATGTTTATGTGTCGACGGGTAAAAATTATAGTTATTCTGTTTAGTAAACCTATATGGTTTTCAGAAAAAACTGTCAATGTATATTGATTTTCCATTATCTTACAATTTATTAATTTCAAGGTTAATACTATGCCAAACGAATTTCTTCAACTGATGCCCCTGGAGGAATCATTGGAAACACATTGGTTTCTTTTTCAACAATTACTTCCAGTAAATAGGATTCTTTTGAAGCCAGCATTTCATCTAATGCAGCCGAAAGATTTTCTCTTTCAGTAACAGTTTGGCCTTTAATACCATACCCTTCAGCAATTTTAATGAAATTAGGGCTGTCAATATTTGTCTCAGCATATCTTTTTTCAAAAAACATTTCCTGCCATTGTCTTACCATTCCTAAAAAATAGTTGTTCAAAATCACCATTTTTACTGGAATTTTATCCTGCATTAATGTCCCTAATTCCTGAATGGTCATTTGAAAGCCACCATCGCCAGAAAACATTATTACTTGTTTATCCATCCTTGCAACAGCAGCACCCATAGCAGCTGGTAAGCCAAAGCCCATGGTTCCCAAACCTCCTGAGGTAATTAACGAGTTGGGATTAGAATATTTGTAATACCTGGCTGCAACCATTTGGTTTTGACCAACATCAGTTACAATAATTGCGTCTCCTTTAGTTTTTTCAGAAATGCTATGAACAACCTCGCTCATTTTTATCATACCACTTTCCGGGGTACAATCGTGTTTGATTACTGCCTCATATTCTTCTTGATAAAAGTCCTTAAACTGTTGGTGCCACATAGGATGGCTTTGTTCATTAATCTTTGGGTTTAAGGCGGTTAGTACTGCTTTTAAATCAGCATGAATTGCCAATTCAACAGGTACATTTTTATTAATTTCAGCCTTATCAATTTCTATATGGATAATTTTGGCTTGTTTAGCATAATCACTCAACCTGCCAGTAACCCTGTCATCAAATCGCATTCCGGCAGCAATAATTACGTCTGCTTTGTTGGTTAATTTGTTTGGTGCATAATTTCCGTGCATACCAAGCATACCGGTAAACAACTCATGATTTGATGGAAAAGCAGACAAACCTAACAAGGTTGAAGCAACCGGAATATTTGCTTTTTCAGCTAGTTCGGCCAACTCTTTTTCAGCTTTAGCAATCAAAACCCCATGGCCAACTAAAAGTAATGGTTGTTTGGCGTTGTTGATTAATTCAGCTGCTTCATCAATTTTTGATTGCTCAAATTCAGGATATGGATAATAACTTCTGATTGAAGGACTTTTTTCATACTCAATCTCTGTTTCATTAATTAAAGCATCTTTGGTTATATCTACATGAACTACGCCTGGTCTTCCTGAAACAGCAATATAAAATGCCTGAGCAATGGTTTTTGCAATATCATCAGCTTTGGTTACCTGATGGTTCCATTTAGTAATAGGCATTGATAGACCAACAATATCTGTTTCTTGAAAAGCATCAGTACCTAGTAAGGGTGAAATTACCTGTGCTGTAATAACAACCATTGGCACAGAATCAATATTTGCATTAGCAATACCTGTAATTAGGTTGGTTGCGCCAGGGCCTGAGGTAGACATACAAACCCCTACTTTATCCGTAACCTGAGAATAAGCCTGGGCAGCGTGTGAAGCTCCTTGTTCATGACGTACTAAAATGTGCCTGATCTTGTTTTTATGATGATACATTGCATCATAAAGTGGCATAATTGCACCACCCGGATAACCAAAAACTGTGTCAACGCCCTCAGCGATTAACGCTTCTATTATGGCTTCGGAACCTGAAACTTTTTTCTTTGTTGTCATATCTGTAGCTTGTTTTGAATCTGTCTGTGTTTCCATATTTTTGAAATTTGAAGTTAGAACTTAGAAATTTGAACTTCCGGTGTTAAGCTTCCGGGTTCTAATTTCCAATATACTAATTTCTGATTAGTCAATTAATCTAACTGCACCTTTATCGGCAGATGAAACTATTGCAGCATAAGCCTTTAATGCTTTAGATACGTTTCTTTTTCGGCCAACCGGTTTAAAAGCATCATTTCCTTTTTTTAGCTCTTGTTCTTTTCTTGCATTAAGCTCCTCATCTGAAAGTAGAACATTTATTTTACGTTCTGGGATGTCAATGGCTATTTTGTCACCATCTTGAATAAGTGCAATTTCTCCCCCTGCAGCAGCTTCCGGAGAAACATGCCCTATTGAAAGACCCGAAGTTCCTCCCGAAAAACGACCATCGGTAATTAAAGCACAATACTTATCTATTTTTGTCGATTTCAGATAAGAAGTAGGATAGAGCATTTCCTGCATACCTGGGCCACCCTTAGGTCCTTCGTATCGGATAATTACTACATCTCCTTTTTGTATTTTTCCATTCAAAATTGCATTAACTGAGTCGTCTTGAGAATCAAAAACTCTTGCAGTCCCTTCAAATTTAAGAATTGAAGCATCCACCCCGGCAGTTTTTACAATGCAACCTCCTTTTGCAATGTTACCAAACAAAACAGCTAATCCGCCATCCTGACTGTAAGCATTTTCAACGCTTCTAATACAGCCCTTTTCACGATCTAAATCCAGTTCATGTTTGGTTGATTGCGAAGCAAAAGTCAAATTTCTACCATCATTTGCTGCTGCACTAGTATATATATCAAGTGCTTTTTCTATTGCCGATTCTCTATTAATATCATAATTATTAATGGCTTCTTTCAGGCTAGGAAAGTCAACCCTGCTAACATCAGTGTTTAATAGTCCTTTCTTTTCCAGTTCACCTAGAATTGAAATAATACCACCTGCACGGTTCACATCTTCAATATGGTAATGCGAACTTGGTGCTACTTTACAAATATTTGGAACTACTCTTGACAACTCGTCAATGTCCTGCATGGTAAAATCCACACCTGCTTCATTAGCTATTGCCAAAAGGTGTAAAACGGTGTTTGTACTTCCGCCCATTGCAATATCCAATGTCATGGAGTTAAGGAAAGCTGCTTTGGTGGCAATACTTAGTGGTAAAACAGTGTCATTACCCTCAAAATAGTATTGTTCCGTAATTTTAATCAGTTGATTAGCAGCATCTTCAAACAGGTTTCTGCGATTTGAATGGGTGGCAACAATGGTCCCATTTCCTGGTAATCCAAGTCCTAATGCTTCAACCAAACAATTCATTGAGTTTGCTGTGAACATTCCTGAGCAGGAGCCACATGTTGGGCAGGCGTTTTTTTCAATGCTATCTATTTCACTATCAGATATTTCATCATCAACAGCCATAACCATTGCATCAACAAGGTCTATTTTTTTGTCGTTGTGTACACCAGCTTCCATTGGTCCACCCGATACGAAAATGGTTGGGATATTTAACCGCATTGAAGCCATTAGCATTCCGGGTGTAATTTTATCGCAGTTACTAATACAGATAAGCGCATCGGCCTTATGGGCGTTACACATGTACTCAACGCTATCGGCAATTATTTCGCGTGATGGGAGTGAATATAACATACCATCGTGCCCCATGGCAATTCCATCATCAATTGCAATGGTGTTAAATTCTGCAGCAAAGTAGCCTTTTTTCTCAATCAGTGATTTAATATATTGTCCAACACCATGAAGATGGGCGTGTCCGGGAACAAATTGGGTGAAAGAGTTAGCTATTGCAATAATGGGCTTACCAAACTGGCTTTCTTTTACTCCGTTGGCTCTCCAAAGACTTCTTGCACCTGCCATTCTTCGGCCTTGGGTGCTGGTATTACTTTTTAAATCAATTTTCATTGTATGTTTAAATCAAATGTTTGATAATATATTTACTAATCTTTTTAACAAAAAAAAGCGTCATTCTTTTTGGAATGACGCCTGACATATATTTTTTAAGTAGTCTACATCATTCCTGCCTATCTACAATAATTACAGATACCACGACTAGGCTAATAATGACGTTTAATACTTTCATAAAGACTTTCTATAATAAAAAACAATCAAAGTGAAATTTGACTGCTTCATACAACCCCGGTAAGGGTTAAGATTATTCTGTACAATTATTTCAAAACTCGATGTAAAAATAGTGGATATTTTTTTAAATATGCAAACTTATTTTTTAAAAATAAGAAGTTTTTTTTAGGTGCTCTTGAGTAATTTATTGAATATGAGTATATTGTATTTTATTTTTTTGTAAAAAAATAAAATTGAAACCCGTATAATTATTCACTGCCTGTATTAGCTTCTTTATTGTAAAACCCCAAAATTATTCCCAAAACAACTGACCAAACAGCAGCTAACCCAATCTGGAATGGTTTGTCTAAAACAAAGGTAATAGTGTGTGCAGGAATCCAAAACCAAAGTAACGATAGCATTCCTTTATTGATATTAGCCCAGTTTTTTTCCCTTGCAATAAGGTTGTCGAGCAAGCGGTGCATAATTACCAAAAATGGGCCAAATTGTAGGTTCATGGTGGCTGAAATTGCAAAAGAGTAACCAAACTTATTCATTTGCGGGAGCATGCCATGTTCAATCAGGCCATCAATAAATCCATGAAAGCCAATAAAAGCATATTTGATACAAACAGCAAGTATTGCCCATTCAATCATTTTTAATAGAAGGATTGAAAATCTATATGGGACAAAGATTTGTCCTTTAATAATCCACTTTGCAATAATGTCACCCAATGTACCTAAAATAGCAAACTGAATCATGGCTGTGATGATTGGGTAGGATTTAACGGTTTCGATGTACCAATTCATTTTTTATCGTTTGGTATGAAAGTATAATTGATTAAAGTAAGAAAAAATGATTTTTAGCTGGTTTTGGTATTTTCTGATCTTGGAAAAAAAGTAAAGGAGTCTATACTTCGAGATGTTCTAATCATCATCATCATCTCCATTACTAATCGCTGATATATCATTAGAAAAGCTAACAGTAGATTTTTTTTCGTAGTAATATATTTTTACAATAGCTGTATCGCGCAAAAAGTTAATTTCACCAACCTCAACCCGATTGATTTTCAGACCAGTTCTTTGTTCCAAATCATCAATCAATAAGGCATGGTTTTCTGGTTTTATTAGTTCAATTCGCTCATATACAATGGTTTTTGTTGCTTCGTGTTCTAGCAGGAATACACGTTCGAGCAACCAACTGGTACCAACTATGGCTAGGTTGCTAAAGAAAAGCTCGGCATAGCTAACATTATTCCCCGAAAGTGCATTAATAACTGATACCCCTATTATTAGAAATAAGTAGGTCATTTCTTTTATGGGCATGGGGTTGGTGCGGTAGCGGATAATCCCAAAAATAGCAAACAAGCCAAGTGCAAAGCCTAGCTGTAAATCAACACTTTCGAGCAGGATACACAGCAGGAAAACCGAAATACCTATTAAAATGTAGGTAAAAAGGTAATCTTTTCGTTTGTTTTTAGGATAATAAATTAACCGTACTATCACCAAAGTGACAAACAAATCAAACGCGAATCTAAAAATAAAGGCTAAAAAACTATCAACATCAATGATAGGAGTGTTAAAAATATCAAGCAGAGTAAATTTGGTGGTTATAAGTTTCGTTATCATTTATTTTGCTGATTGCCAGAAGTTTGGATTTATACTTGTTCTTTTTTACATCCTTGTTTAGCAATGCCACGCCAATGCAGTATTTGCTTAAAGATGTTCTTTGAACGTTGTGTTTTCGCAAACTTAACATAAAATCAGAATATAATGAAAATTTCTCTTGTTTTACTTCGATAATTGCTACGTAAGGAAGTTTAATTTTGTTCTTTTTGTTCGACAGTTTCATGTCGAGGTCAATAGTGATTTTTTCCTTATTTTTTTTGTGAATTAAAACAATGCGGTAAAATTTATTTTTAAGTGTTTTGGTTAATATCTCAGGGTTAAAAGGAGTGTTTTCTTGAACAAAATCGCTAATATTGGTACTTTTTACTTTTTGTTTTACTTTACTCACCTCACCTTTGTTAGTTTGGTGCTTAATTTCAATGGAACGGCTTTTAACTCCCTCAACTTCATTGTTTTTAATTAAATAACGAGTGCCACTACCATTGTGATAGGCGAGGTAAAGTTTGTAGTCTTCTGTATCGTAATATTCGTTAGTATGCTTAAAAATTCGTTTGTTCTTTATTTGAAGTACGTAATAGTCATCTTTGATTTCTTCGAGTACTTTTTTTAGTTTTTTTGCTCCTAAAATAAATTTTGACTCAGCCGAATCTGTATAATCTATTTGTCCGTAATCGACTAAATTTATTGCTGTGAATTTATCTAACTTATTTACTAATTTCATTGTGTATCTTGTTTTGTACTATAAGGACTGCATGCTTTATGCCAAACTTTGTATCTATTTAGTAATCAGTTTTTTATGGTGGTTTTTTCTGTATGAGGGAGTGCTTAAAGTTGTGCGTTTTTAAAACAACAGTGTTCAAAAACGTACACCTGTTGCACTTATTTACTTGAAGAGTGCTTTTTATGATATTAGTTAAGATAAATAAGCTGATAAATGCTCAGAAAAAACTATTTTTATAGCGATTTGCATTTATTACATGATTTTGGTTCATAAGTTCCTGAAGTCGTAATAAATTGCATCGTGATATTAACTTTATTACATTGTAGATACTGAAAGGTTAAGAGTAACTTAGCATTACATGTATTTTATTAATATTTACATAAAATATGAGCGAACCAGATAATAAACCTCAAAAGAAGGAAGAGGAAAAAACACAACTTACACGTGTTGATTTAATGCATCATTTACTAAATAATGGAACTGTAGCCTATGTTGCAGAACAAATAAAACCCGATGCACTTATTGAAAGCCTGAAAAACTTTTTACAAGACAAATTAAAATTAGAAGCTGATTATTCAAAAGGGGAAAATATTCATATCATTGAGTATAAAAATAAGGGTGGAATAACAGATTCACTGGGTTTGAGTGCAAGCTATAGGCTGTTTTTTTTATTCGATCAACAGAAAATTTATTTTGATATTAAAAATGAGAAATGGTTTGATAGTGGGGATAATAAATTTTCGCTCAGTAAATTGCTGAGTGACTCCTACCAGGCTGATATCCAGGAGTATATTTTCGATTTTTTATTGAGTGAGGCTCCTGGCGCCAATACCAGTTTCAAGGTTGATGAAAGAAATCATTTTATTGAAAGCATCTCAAAGCAAAGAAAAATTTGGTTTTTAAACCATACAGAAGAAAATGAAAAACTATTGGTTTACCTGGCTCTCTCGTCAATAAAAACAAATGATGGTAGTTTAAAGGAAGACAAAGATTTAAGTTGGTCTTTATTTATTACTACTGAAAAAACTTGTATTTTAGCTTTTGATAAGCATGAGGTTGAAAATCAGTGTGTTATTTACTCTGGTGAAGCTGTTAGTGTTAAAAAGGAAATGGGGAGGAATCCTGTTATTTATAAAGACATTAGTTTTTTAAGCAAGCGCTCAAATGGTGAATTGTTTTATCTGGCACAACACATTAGTTTATTACCAGCTGAAGAGAAAATCAGGGAAATAGCGCGTTTAAATTGGGTTTATAAACAGAAAAATGAGGGAACCAACCGCTTGGCCATTGAGCTAATTAACCATCTTATTAATGAAGAACACAATCCGTTTGATGAATTGGCATTGCTATACATGGAATATTCCGAAGGAGAGCGCGAAAAAGTTTTCTCGGAATATACTGAGGATAACAAATTGCTGAACTTGTTACAAAAAATACTAAATTATGCCGGAACTAATGAGTTTTTAACCAAGTGGATTAAAGAGTGGGAGATTTCCTATATTGACTCAGTGGCGATGAACAATTTATTGTTAAAAGCAGTTGATGATGCTGTTCAGGCTAATAATATTTTGCCATTTCACAGGCTGGTCAGGGATAATTTTCATAAAAAAAACTCAGATGATATTAACCAGGTTCTTTTTGATATTACATTTAGCAGGCACCTGATAAAATGTGGTTTAGGAAACGAAGCGAAAAAATTACTTAAAAAAAGACTTGGACAACTGCCTGATGAAACAATTTCGGACTTGCTTCCGGCTAAAGATATTGATTTAACAGGCACTGCAGCTGGTCAGATAATTAAAGTGACGATTCTGGAATTACTTGCAGAATTAGAAACTGAGAAAAATGCGATTGAACACAAATGCCAGGTGGCACGTCTTCAGCCATTAGTAGAAGAAAGGGTGGATAAACTAATTGAAGTTTCGGAAGAAAACGTGGCTGCCAAGGGAGGCGAACTTAAAAAGGTAATGCAACCAGAAGGTTTGATAGGTGGCGATAATGACCTCCATGCATTTAAGTATAAAGTACTTGATGCAAAAGTTGTCGACAGGTATGTTTGTCATCCGGCGGGTAGGAAAGGAGGTCGATTTTCTAATTTTCAAAAATGGCTGGCTTCTGTTAAAATACCCGACTACTCAATGCTCAAGTCATACTCCGAGCAGCTTTCACCACAGAAATACAAGGTGCTTACTGATATTATTGCAGATATCAAATATGCCTTGAACATTGAAAAACTGGAGGTTTATGTTTCGCGTGGTGAAAAATCGGTTGGAATTAATGGTTTTGAGAGTAACCCTTTGTTTTTGATAGTGGGAGGGGAGCATTTAGAGAAAGACTCGCCGCACTATCTAAATCCTCTGGAACTTCGTTTTGCAATAGGTGTAGAGCTGGCACATTTATATTTTAAACATTCCCGAATTACCTCAACCGACATGTGGAAAGGTGCTCTGGAAAAAGGCTATTTTGTGCTTGACACTGTTTTATCTGTTATACCTGCCGTAGGCCTATTTAGTAAATCCATTCAAGGTATTGGGAAACTTAATAACGTGTCTTCTTTTTTGCAAAGGACTAGTAAATTGGGGAAGGTTTCATCTCAAAGTAAGGAAATTTTAAATACTTCGGAACAGATTGTAAATATTTATAAATCAAAAGTTTCGAAAGATAAAAAAGAAATTGATAAGGAAAAGGAATTTTTAGCAACCTCAAGAATAATTCAGCTAACAGCCGATAGATGTGCGTTTGTTTTTACAAAAGATTTAAACGCGGCAATAAGGGCCATGTTTTTGGTTTCAAAAAATTACTATTCAGAAATTCCGGTAATCGAGAAATATGGATTGCGGGAGTTTTTACTTAAAAAGAATGATGATGGTAGTTATAAACATCAGGAATTAGCCATTCGTTTGGCAAGTTTATTCTCATTTTATTTATCGGATGATTACGAAGCCGTAATTTCAAAACTAGAAGAATAAGTTGTGAAATTTATGTAATGCCATTGTTCTGTTAATCAGTAGTTTACAGAGGGATTGAAAAATATTTTAATTTTTTTCAAAAATATTTTGTGCAGATTCAAAAATAGTCTTACATTTGCATTCCCAAAGTTGAAACAGCACTTTGTTCTGGTCCGTTCGTCTAGCGGTTAGGACGCCGGGTTTTCATCCCGGTAACAGGGGTTCGATTCCCCTACGGACTGCATTTTTATTTAATAAGTTTAGTATAAATATATGGCTAATCATCAATCAGCAAAAAAGAGAATAAGACAAGCAGAAAAAAGAAGAGTTGAAAACAGATATTATTCTGTTACAACCAGAAATGCTGTAAGAAAACTTCGTAGTATTGAAAGTAAAGAGGAAGCTGAAACACTTTATCCAAAAGTAAGTTCTATGCTTGATAAATTAGCAAAGAAAAATATCATTCATAAGAAAAATGCATCGAACTTGAAATCGAAGTTACAAAAACATGTAAGTAGTTTATAAGTGATTATATATAAGAGTTTTAAGAGGCTTCTCAATTTGAGAAGCCTTTTTTGTTTTAATGAATTCTTATGTTTAAATAATTTCAAAATAGAATTGAATTTTCATAAGCTTTAAGTTGTATATTTAAGCCAAAATTATAACGGCTAAAAATGGAATTATATGCAATAGAAACGGGCATAGTAAAATTTGATGGCGGTTCCATGTTTGGAATCATTCCTCGTGTGATTTGGCAGGAACTCTATCCGCCAGATAAAAGGCATTATTGTCATTTTGCAATGCGTTGTTTGCTCGTTGTTAGTGGTGATAGGAAAATATTGATTGACACAGGGATAGGGACGAAGCAATCAAAAAATTTCCTCAGGTATTACACCGAAAAATCAGAACATTCTTTGGAAAGCTCTTTGAGCAAAATAGGTGTTGACGCTGATGAAATCACTGATATTGTACTGACACACCTGCACTTTGATCATGCTGGTGGATGCGTTAAGCTTAATGAAGAAAAGCAACCAGTGCTTGCATTCCCAAATGCCACCATTCATACTAGTAAACAGCAGTGGGAGTGGGCACAAAACCCAAATGACAGGGAAGAGCCTTCTTTTTTGAAGGAGAATATCTATCCTATTGACCTGAGTGGGAGATTGCAACTGTTTGATAATGAGTATGAAATGTCTCCGGGCTTTTTTGTTAGGCTTTTTAACGGACATACTGCTGGTCAGGTAATTCCGCATATTCAAGTAAACGGGAAAACATTGGTTTTTTGCGCCGATTTATTTCCAACCACCGTGCATTTGCCGTTACCCTACATAATGGCATACGATACCCGCCCGCTTTTAACAGTTGAGGATAAAAAAAGGTTTTTTAAGGAAGCTTTACGAAACGACTATGTCCTCTTTTTTGAACATGATATGCATAACGAATGTTGCACAATACTGGAAACAGAAAAAGGGATTGGAGTAAAAGAGACCTTTACTTTGAGTGAATTTATAGAAAAAACAAAATAGAATGGAATTATATGCAATAGAAACCGGCAACTTTAAATTAGATGGAGGTGCCATGTTTGGGGTAGTACCCAAAGTAATGTGGAGTAAAGTATATCCGGCTGACGAAAACAACCTTTGCAACTGGGCTATGCGCTGTTTGCTTGTTGTTGATGGTGATAGAAAGATACTAATTGACAATGGAATAGGAGAGAAGCAGGATCATAAGTTTTTGAGGCATTATTACTTAAATGGTGAGGATACGCTGGAAAAATCCCTGGCAAAACAGAATCTTTCTTTTGAAGATATTACAGATGTGGTACTAACTCATTTGCATTTCGATCATTGTGGGGGAAGTATTAAATACAATGAAAGCAAGGAATTGGTTCCGGCTTTTCCAAATGCAACCTATCATACCAGCAGGCAGCAATGGGAATGGGCAAACCAACCGAACAGAAGGGAAAGGGCATCGTTTTTAAAAGAAAATATCCAACCCATTAAAGAAAGTGGGAGACTTAATTTATTTGATACTGATACTGAGCTGTTCCCAGGCTTTAAGGTGCGATTATTTAATGGACATACCGATGGACAAGTGATCCCTTTTATTAATTATAATGGTCGCACTATTGTGTATTGTGCCGATTTATTTCCATCGGTAGCTCATTTACCAGTAGCGTTTGTAATGGCCTATGATACCAGACCATTAATTACCTTAAAAGAACGGGAAGCATTTTTTAAAGAGGCCATAGAAAATGATTACATTTTGTTTTTTGAGCACGATATTTACAATGAGTGTTGCAGCCTGCATGAAACTGAAAAAGGGGTAAGGGAGAAAGAAACTTTTAGCTTAGCAGGTTTTTTGGAGAACAAGTAATGTCAAATATTGTTAATTAAATCAATGGTAATTGTTATATTCCGCTGATTTTCTTACATTTGCGCCCTAATCCCAGTGTTGGAATGAATTACGAAATACATCAGTTGAAGAACGGGATACGCCTTGTGCACTCTCACACAAACAGCCCTATTGCTTATTGTGGATTAATAGTTAACACCGGTTCACGTGACGAAGCCATTAATGAACATGGGTTAGCCCATTTTATTGAACATGCTATTTTTAAAGGTACTGAAAAGAGGCGTTCTTATCATATTTTAAATCGTCTTGAATCGGTAGGTGGCGATGTTAATGCATACACTACCAAGGAGGAGACTTGTGTTTATACTGCTTTTCTTACTCAACATTATTCGCGGGCCCTTGAATTATTGGCCGACATGCTTTTTCATTCTAATTTCCCTGAAAATGAAATAGAAAAGGAAAAGGATGTGATTATTGATGAGATTAATTCCTACAAAGACAGTCCGGCTGAGTTAATTTTTGATGAGTTTGAAGATTTTATTTTTACTGATCTTCCTTTAGGACGAAATATTTTGGGAGAACCTGAATCAATTAAAAACTATTCTAGAAAAGACCTGATCAACTTTAAAGAAAAAAACTACCCGACTGATCAGATGGTTATTTTTTCAATGGGCGATATAAGTTTTAATAAGCTTAAGAATTCTGTAGAAAGATATTTTGCAGATATACATGTAAAAACCGTTGAAACCCGTAAAAAGGGAGGTTTGGTTTATTTCCCTTTTTCAAAAAAAGAAGAGAAAAATACACACCAGTTACATTGTATAATAGGCAGTGTGGCTTACAATTTTCATGATGAAAAAAGGAACGCGTTGAGCTTGCTTAATAATTTATTGGGCGGAACAAGTATGAACTCAAGATTAAGCATGGCACTTCGTGAAAAGAGTGGTTATGTTTATGATATTGAATCGAGCTATACTGGTTATTCTGATACCGGTGTGTTTAACTTGTATTTTGGTACTGAAAAAGACAAATTCAATAAAAGCCTAAAACTAATTTACAAGGAGTTTAATAAGCTGAAAAACAGCAGGTTGGGTGTGTTGCAGTTACAACGGGCAAAGCAACAGTTAATAGGGCATATTGCAATAAGTTCTGAGAACAGGGACAATGCTGCATTAGCAATGGGAAAAAGTCTGATGCTGTTTAATAGAATTGAAAGCCTTGAAGAAATAAACAAGAAAATAAATGCCATTACTTCAGAAGAAATACTTGAGGTGGCAAACGAAATTCTGGATGATAAACAGCTTTCAATGCTTGTTTATGAATAATCTGATAATATCCGAAGGACCTGTATGTGTTAGAGCATAAATACCAATCGTTCAGTTTAGGCTGTGCCTGAGCTGTTTTATCATAGCAGGCTTCGGCCTGCCAAAAAAAAGCAAACATGGATCAAAAACTAGAACAATACATTTTAGAGCATACCGAAGCTGAAAGCAACCTACTTGCTGAATTAAATCGCGAAACTTATCATAAGGTATTGTTGCCAAGGATGTTATCTGGTCATTTGCAAGGCAAGGTGCTGGAAATGATCAGTAAAATGATGCAGCCAGCCTATATTCTTGAAGTGGGAACTTATACTGGTTATTCTGCACTTTGTCTGGCACAGGGGCTGAAAGAAGGCGGCACCTTACATACCATTGAAATTAATGATGAACTGGAGAATTTTACGAAAAGCTACATCCAAAAATCCGGTTTAGAAGATAAGATTAAGTTTCATATTGGGGATGCTACTGAAATTATTCCTCAATTGCCTGATAACATAGATCTTGTTTTTATTGATGCCGATAAAAGACAATACCTGGATTATTATAAAATGATTATTGACAAAACCCGTTCGGGAGGTATTGTGCTGGCTGATAACGTGTTGTGGGATGGTAAAGTGGTGGCTGATAATAACACAAAAGATGATTATACTAAAGGAATCATGGAGTTTAATGATTTTGTTCACCAGGATAAAAGAGTAGAAAATGTTATTTTACCAGTACGGGATGGAATAATGATGCTACGGAAAAAATGATGAGATTTATTTTTTTTCAATTAGTTTTTCTAATTCCACTTTAGAATAGCAATTGTATACTTTTCCTTTAAATTTTAGTGCAAAACCTTTTTTGCAAGTACTAAGGCATTTAGCTTTTTTTACTTTTTTTAGTTTTCCCTCTTCAATTAACTCTTTTCCCCACAATTTAATTTGTTTATGAGAGTTTAAATTTTTACACTTTTTACCTGTGCATACTTCTATCTTTTTTGCCATTTATTGTAATATCATAAAATTAGGTGGCGTAAATGTAGATTTTACAAAACAATAAATCGGACTTGTTATTTTGAACTAACTTAGAAAATAATCATCAAGAATTTGTCAGCCTTATCTTTCAAGTTCGGCAATAATTATCGCATAGGTTCCATCCGTTTGTTCCCAGTTTTTTGAAGGCAAATAGGTTCTTGAAACAAAACCATCTAAATAAAGTGCATTCTTACATCCTTTTGATTTGAAAAAAGTTGCAAAATCGTAAAAATTGATTTTCTCTTTTGACATGGCAAACAGCAAATTTCCATTTGGCAGTACACCAACTCCATTTCTAATATGCTTATTTTTTGACCCCATTGTAAATTTTGAATGTATTTTACCATCAACTACAAGCATAGGCCCCGATTGGGTAGCAAATTTTATATTTTCATTGTATTTAAAGTCTTTTGTTCGGCAAACCTTAGGTTCATTAACGCCATCTAAATAAAATACACCATTAGGCTGCATATAAAAATTCCCATACCCATCTTTGATTGTATTGAGTTTGCTCAATAATTTTCTATTTTCAATATATAGTCCCTGAGGCGAGTAGTCTTTTAAAAACATTCCTCCATTCATTGCAAAAACTAGTTTCAGTCCTTTACTTTCTAGATTTTTTTTCAGCGTTTCAATATTTTTGAAAACTTTTCCATTTTCACTCTTCCAAAAAAACTGAATCTCTTGTTTTTGTGGATCTAGTTCGTAACAGATTATTTTTTGTTGATTGTCTGATTCTTGGGCTGATCCACTCAAGTTTATCAGCAATGCTATAAAAAAGGTTAAAAAGGAAGTTTTCATTTAATTCGCACTTTCTTAATTATGAAAGTTATGTTTTCATTTTTTTCTTTTTGGCAGCTGGAAATAGGATGTTGTTTAAAATTAAACGATAACCCGGCGAATTTGGGTGTAAATTCAAATCAGTTTTTGGGTCGCCTACAAAATGCTGATAATCTGCTGGATCGTGCCCACCATAAAAAGTCCAGGTGCCTTTTCCAAACACACCGTGTATGTAGCGGGCTTCATTATAGGCCTTGTTTTCACCCAATATCAATACATTTGATTTAATCAGGTCTTTATTGAATGAGGTGGTTTGCCCCATGAACCCTTTTATGATTTTTTCGTGGTTTTGACAAAGCATAGTTGGAACGGGATCCCATTTTGCCGAAAAATCAAACAAATAGAAAAAATCTTTGTTTTGAGGTATTCTTCGATAACCGGTGGCATCAATATTCGAAAATTCATATTCGAAAGGGTTTTGGCTCAAAGTAAAATCTTTAAAAGCAAATGTTTTTGAATAATCCAGCTTTGATTGCATATTAGGGTCGGCTGCATCTCCATCAAACATAGGCATGCAAATATCGGTTTCGCCAGCCGCTAAAGCTATATCGTAGGTGTCTGTTGCTGAGCACATTGCAAACAAAAACCCTCCTAAAGAAACATACTCTCTTATCGATTTCACAACAAACTTTTTTAGTTCTGATACTTTTTTAAAACCCAGTTCTAAAGCCATTGCTTCTAATTCTTGTTTGCTTTCCTGGTACCATGATGTGTTACGGTAATTTCCATAAAATTTTCCATACTGTCCGGTAAAATCTTCGTGATGAAGATGAAGCCAGTCATATTTAGATAAATCACCTTCCACTATCTCTCTATCATAAATCACATCGTAAGGTATTTCAGCATAGCTAAGTACCAAAGTTACTGCATCATCCCACGGAAGTTTACTTTTTGGAGAATAAACAGCCACCTTCGGTGCTTTTTCTAGTTTTATTCTGTCCATGTTGATGTCTGGCCTTGCAATTTCGGCAAATATCTGGTTGGCCTGAAAATCGGCAATTGTTTCGTAACTTACCCCTCGAATTTTACATTCATCTTCAATTTCCTGATGGTATTGCATAATAAAACTACCACCTCGATAATTTAAAAGCCAGCTTGCTTCAATATCATTCTGTAATGTCCAGAAGGTAATTCCGTATGCCTTAAGATGATTCTTTTGTGCATCATCCATAGGGATTAATATATAGGTAGCATTAGCTATCTGACTAACTAATAAAACTATAAATAAAGAAAGGTATTTAATTCTCAAAATCATTTGTAGTAACTTTTAAGATTAAGAAGCGTTTTTAAAACAACGTAAAACAGCATGAAAAGTGTTTCTAAAAATGATATTCATGTACAATAAATTGCAAGTTACAACAACTTATATGAAAAAAACAAAGCTTTTTTAAAATGGTGACTCCGAATCAAAAGGTGAAAAATCAGGAAAACTATCTGTAGAGTTGTTTTTAATATCGTCGTTCATTTTTGAGCCAAAGGTCATACCAGCTGATATTCCGCCATCTCCATCAATTGGTACAAGTTCATCGACTTCAAATTCTTCAAATTTAGCTAATTCGTTTCTAAATTTGAGCTGAACATCGCAAACTGCCCCATTTCTGTGCTTGGCAATAATGATTTCTGCAAGGCCAAGGGTTGAATTTCCCTCAGAATCTTCAGTAATACCATATTTTTCGGGTCTGTGGATAAAGCAAACAATATCAGCATCCTGCTCAATGGCACCCGATTCACGTAAGTCGGAAAGTTGCGGTCGTTTATCACCCGATCGCATTTCAACCGAGCGGTTTAGCTGCGAAAGAGCAATGATTGGTACATCAAGTTCCTTTGCAATAGCCTTTAAACCTCTTGAAATAGTACTTACTTCCTGCTCCCTGTTACCCCTTGTTTCAGGGGTTCCTGACATTAGCTGCAGGTAATCAATTATTACCATTTTCAAGCCGTTTTGTGTTTTTAGCCTTCGGCATTTTGCACGCAGCTCAAAAATGGTAATAGCGGGGGTATCATCAACAAATATCGGAGCGTCGTTTAGATTTTTAGTTTTAATGTCTAATTGCTCCCACTCATAATCCTCTAATTTTCCACTACGTAATTTTTCACTTGAAAGTTCGGTCTCTGCTGCAATCAGCCTATTAACTAGTTGTAATACAGACATTTCGAGCGAGAATATCCCGATTGGCACTTGATGATTCACAGCCATGTTACGTGCCATTGAAAGAATAAATGCTGTTTTACCCATTGAAGGTCGTGCAGCAATAATAACTAAATCGGATGGCTGCCATCCTGATGTAACCCGGTCTAAACTAACAAAACCAGAAGGCACACCACTTAAATTATCTTCACGTTTTGAAGCTTCTTCAATTCTGTCAATTGCTTCACCTATTACCTCCGAGATTTTTACGGTGTCGCTTTTTATATTTCCTTCGGCCAATTGAAAAATTGCCGCTTCAGATGAGTTAAGCAGATCTAAAACGTCAGTTGAATCATCGTATGCATCGCGCTGGATATCGACTGCAACTCTTATTAGTTCACGCTGCAAATATTTTTGGGCAATAATTCTCGCATGATGTTCGATATGGGCAGCTGAACCAACCTTGCTCGTTAGCTTTGAAATATAATAAGCTCCGCCAACTTCATCCAACTCTTTGGTTTTCCTTAGTTCTTCTGTAACTGTCAGTATGTCAATTGGTTGGTATGTTTTCGAAAGGTCTACTATAACCCCAAATATCTTCTGATGGGCAGGGGAATAAAAGCTCTCTGGATTTAGTATATCCAGAACTTCCAGAGCGGCATTTTTTTCCAGCATGATAGCTCCAAGAACTGCCTCTTCGAGTTCAATTGCCTGAGGTGGAATTTTCCCCAATTCGTTATCTTCAATATTGTTGGAGTATGTTTTTTTTCTTTTAGGGGGCTCTGGTAATTTCATTAATTTTGTAATTGGACACTAGTCATTGGTTATTAGTTGTTATTTTACTATTGGCCAATGAGTAGTGACTAGTTTTTTATTTTATTCTTCTATAAATTTTCCCATCGCCACATACTTATCAATTCGCTGGTTGATAAGTTTGTTGGCTTCAATTTTCTTTAGCTTTTCTATATCTTTAACAAGCACTTGCTTCACTGATTCGAAAACCTCATCGGGGTTGGTATGGGCACCACCTAATGGCTCTTTGATAATTCCATCAATCAGTTTTTGTTCAAACATGTCGTTGGCAGTGAGTTTTAATGCGCTTGCAGCATCTTCTTTATAATCCCATGTCCTCCATAAGATTTGCGAACATGATTCTGGAGAAATTACTGAATACCAGGTGTTTTCTAGCATGTAAACCTTGTCTCCAACCCCAATGCCAATAGCTCCTCCCGAAGCACCTTCGCCAATAATAATGGTAATAATTGGCACTTTTATATTGAACATTTCGTAAAGGTTTCGTGCAATGGCCTCGCCCTGGCCTCTTTCCTCAGCTTCCAGTCCGGGGTAAGCTCCCATAGTATCTACTAAAGTCACAATTGGCTTGTTGAATTTTTCAGCTAACCGCATTAGCCTCAGTGCTTTGCGATACCCTTCGGGGTTAGCCATTCCAAAGTTTCGGTACTGACGCATTTTTGTGTTGACACCCTTTTGATGGCCAATAAACATCACGGTTTGCCCTTCAATAGAACCAAATCCCCCCACCATGGCTTTATCATCTTTTACATGCCTATCGCCATGCAACTCAATAAATTCACCTTTGGTAAGGTAGTTAATATAAGCTAGCGTGTAAGGCCTTTCTGGATGTCTTGAAACCTGAACACGTTGCCAGGGGGTTAAATTATCATAAATATCCCTGCGTGTTTTTTCAAGTTTATTGTTTAGTTCCTTAATTGTGGTGCTTACATCAACATTACTCTGTTCTCCAATTTCTTTTGCTTTTTCAAGTTGCTCAAGCAGATCTCCAATTTTTTCTTCAAAATCAAGTAATACCATGTTAGTAAAGGTTAATTTTCTTTTGTCAACTTCAAATGTAAATACTTATTAACAAAAGTGGACGACAAAAGTAAGAATTTATCAAATACCATGCTTTGTTTGTTTATAAAATGAGTGGAACGAATATTGAATTTTGCAAATAAGTGATTGAAAACAAACAAAATGGATTTTCAATAAAATTTAATTATCAACAGCTTATTAACATGGATTGTGAAGTGGGGAGATAAAAAAACCGGAAACCATTAAATTAATAAATTATAACCAATTAAAGTCATCCAACGTACTGGTTTCCGGCTGACATAAAGGTACAAAAAAAATCTTTACGGTGTATCAAAAAGACAAGAATTTTCAGTACTAAGAACCGACCTTTTTGTTATCTCTTTTAAAACCACTATTTTAGACTGCCATAACTTAATAACTACATACTATGACTGGAGAAGAAAAAAAAGTATCAATTTTTAAGAGGTTTCCAAAAACATTTTGGGTAGCTAATACCATAGAGTTGTTTGAACGATGGGGCTGGTATGGTTTTTATATGCTTTTTGCAACCTATATTACAGGTTCGCTTGATAGTGGAGGACTGGAACTGGAACAATGGCAAAAAGGTGTAATTATGGGAGTTGGCACCGGAATTTTATATTTCCTACCTGTGTTAACCGGTTCAATATCAGATAGGTTTGGATTTAAAAACGTATTGATTATTTCTTTTATAGTTTATATTACAGCTTTTATTTCAATGCCCTACTTCAAATCGTTTGAGGGAGTATTCTTTATCTTTTTGTACCTGGCTCTGGGAGCAGCACTTTTTAAACCCATTATTTCGGCAACTGTGGCCAAAACCACCAATGACAAAACGGCTTCTATTGGTTTTGGTATTTTTTATATGATGGTGAATATCGGTGGCTATTTAGGACCGTTGGTCACCATGATTTTTAAAGGAAAAACACATTTGATATTTAATATCTCTGCAGCAATGATTGCTGTTAATTTTATCCTGCTATTATTTTATAAAGAGCCTGAATCATCGATAAAGCGGGAAACAGGTTGGAAAGTTTTCCCGAAAATACTAAGCACATTATTTACCTCCATTATTGCATTTGTGACAATTTTTGCTGTTTTTCTTGTTATCTGGTTGGTAGAGCTACTTTTCTTTTACCTGAACTATGGAGAAAAAATAGCTTTACGATGGAAAAAGCTTGTTTTGAAGTGGCCTATTGGGGAAGAAAACAAAAAAGTTTTTGAAAACATTACTGGTGTGTTCTTTGATACGAAATTTATTACTTTTCTATTTATTGTGGCAGGTTTCTGGACGATGTTCCTTCAATTGTATTTTACCCTACCGGTATTTATCTCTCAATGGGTAGACACCTCCTCTTTGTTTAACTTTTTTGAAAAGACAATCCCTTTTATTACAGATAATTATAGTGCTGGTGGTGGTCAGTTAGAAGCAGAGTTTATTACTAATTTTGATGCTTTGTATATTATTGTTTTTCAAATACTTGTTTCAACAATATTAATGAAATTACGTCCCCTGCATTCGATGATGGTGGGTTTTCTGGTTTGTTCTCTTGGAATGGCGCTTACACTCGCTACTCAAAACGTCCTGTTTTCATTGGTTACCATATTGATTTTGGCTTTGGGTGAAATGGCCGGCTCACCCAAAATAACTGAATACATTGGCCGGATTGCCCCTGCAGATAAAAAAGGAGTATATATGGGGTATTCTTTTATTCCTGTGTTTTTGGGAAATTTATTTGCCGGAATTATTAGTGGTCCTGTATACCAAGGAATGTCAGACAAAACCACTATGATGAAACAGGAAGCTGCAGAAAAAGGTTTTTCTATTGATGGAGCTCTAAGTATCAATAAATACTTTGAGCAATTGGCTGACAATATGAAAATGACTACTCGTGAGTTAACCAATTATTTATGGGATAAATACCATCCTTCGTCTATTTGGGTAGTAATTATAGCAGTGGGCCTGGTTGCAGTAATCGCTCTGTTCCTATATGATAAGTTGGTGATGAAAAAAGCTTCGGGGTATTAAAGTAATTCATTCTGGAATATTTATGCCTTTTAATATGGTATTTTGCTATTTTTAGAAGTTAAGTAATTGGCTATCAGGTATTGGTCATTTATTGAAAAATGACCAATGACTTCTGAAAGAGCTATTGATGCGGATTTACCCTAAGTAAATCCGCATCAATAGTGTTTATCGTGATAAAAAAAGCTTATTTTTTGAATACATCACTCATCTTAACCACTTTTAGTTTTCCATATTGTTTTAGTTTATCTAAATCAATTCTTTTTGAGTCACCTACAATAGTGATTACCAATGGCTTGCCTTTCAGGTTTTTAGTATAAAAATCAACAATTTCGTCAAATTCTATTTTTTCGTATTTATCATACCTTTTTATTCGTGGATCTTCAGTATAACCCTGCTCCATCCACCTTGATACACTGGCTGACTTATACCTTAACATGGGTTGGCTGGCATTGATTGAGAGTGTCAGGTTTTTGCGAACTTCATCAATTCTTTCTGGTTTTTTGGGTAAGTTTTTCAGTATACCTGCATACACTTCTATAGCTTCTACGGTTTTATCGGCTTGTGTTGATAGCCAACCTTTAAAATAGCCAGGTTTGTTTCGGTAAAACGAAGGTAGATACCTTCCATTTGAACCATAAGCTAATGAGCGAAACTCTCTGATTTCCTGGAAGATGAGAGATGCCATTCCGCCACCAATGTAATCATTAAAGGCCTCTTTTTTTATCAGGCTTTCTTCATCATTTACCTCGCCTTCCATCATAAAATAAATATGGCTTTGGATGGCTTTTTTATCATCTAAAAATACAATAGTGTTTTCGCTGTACTTGTTTCTTTCCGGCTCAATGTATTTTGTTTTAGGTTTTAAACTTGTTGGTATTTCTATACAGTTTTTAAACAACTGAACAAAATCATCAGCACTCATTTTTCCGCAATAATGAACATCGTATTCATAACTGGTTATTTCATTCATTTTGTTTACAAGTTCTTCAATTTTCAGGGCTTTTACTTCTTTTACCGATAACCTTGCAAGGTATCTTGAATCATTGCCATACAATGCATATTGGCTAAGTGCCTGTCCTTTTGTGTAAACATCTTTGGCCTCAAATTTTAGATCAAAACGATAGTTTTGGGCCAGTTTTTTCAAATGTTTCTCCTCTACGTTAATGTTTTTCAAGAACTGGTTAATTAGCTTCAACGAGGCTTGCAGATTTTCTTCCAGGCCAGTGATATTCATAGTTGTTGAGTTTCTATTTGCATAGGTATAGAAACTACAACCAAGTAGTTGAAGTTTGCGCTTAAATGCCTCGTACTTCATATCCTTTGGGCTAGCATTGGCAAATAGGCTGGCGGCCTGAGATACCATAGGGTCTTTGAAGTTTCCTTTGCCAAATTCTATTCTTACCGAAAAAATGTTGTTGATGGGGTTAGGTGTAACAAAAGCTTTAATGTTTTGGCTGATTTTTTTACAAATAACGTCTTTTTCAAAGTTGATAAAACGAGGAGCCATGTCAATTACCGGCATTGCTTCAATGTTTTTAGCATATTCCGATTTTTTCTCCGAGTTTTTAGGCAAAACAGGCTTAAAAGGAGGTTTGTCTATTTTATCCTTTTTAGGGAAACCCATTTTTGAATAGAACATCAAATAATCCTCACCAAAGTATTTGTTGGCCAACTTTACAACATCATCTTTCGTATACTTATCAATTTTTTTTGGGGCATTAAGGTAATCCTCCCATTTTACACCATACATAAATGCATCAGCAATGGCATAAGTTCTCCATCGCATGTCTTCGAGCCATCGTTCGTATTGCTTCTTAAGTTCTGTTTTTACACCTTCAAGCAACTCATCATCAAAATTTCCGTTTCTAAGTTTTTGCAATTGATTTTCAACTTCTTTTTCGGCCTTTTTTAGCGATTGGCCAATAATTTTAGGCACAAAAAACAAATAAGCACCACCTACTTCAGCATGAATATCATTCATTAAGCCTGCTGCCATTAATTTATTATCGGTGTATAATTTATCTAAAAGGCCTGTTGAAGAGTTATTGCTTAAAATATTTGAGCATATTTCAAGTCCAAGTTCATCAGGATGATTTTTTGGCACAGTACGGTAACCTCTTACACCAACCTTTATTGGCGTTAGCCTTTTTTTTACTAATTCCCGACCTTTAAATGGTGCTTCACTAATAACTAAATCTTTAGGCTTTTCGCCACTTCTCCATTTACCAAATTTCTCATTAATTATTGGTTTTATTTTTTCCGGATCAAAATCTCCAGAAAGTACCAATGCCATATTTTTGGCAACATAATAGGTGTCAAAGTATTGTTGCATTTTACTTAGCGATGGGTTCTTTAGGTGATCGGTTGTTCCTAAAATTGTTTGTTGGCCATAGGGCGAAGTTCGATAGAACTCTTTGCTAAATTTTTCAAAGAATGTATCCATCGGATCATCTGCATATAGGTTCTTTTCTTCATAAACAGTCTCTAGTTCAGACTGAAACAAGCGAAAAACAGGGTTGATAAACCGATGACTATAGACCTCCAGCCATTTTTCAATTTGGTTGGAAGGGAAACTGTTGTAATAAACAATGCTTTCATAACCAGTTCCAGCATTTACTGCCTTACCACCCATAGCGTTTAAGATTTTGTCTAGTTCATTAGGTATGGCGTAGTCAGCAGCTTTTACCGAAATCCTGTTAATCTCTTTCTGGATAGCCAGCCTGCCTTCTTTATCTTTGGTCTTGCCCAAATCATCATAAAGATTGCTTATACTGTCGAGATAGATTTTCTCTTTTGCATAGTCAATGGTGCCAATTTTATCGGTTCCTTTAAACAATATATGTTCAAAGTAATGGGCAATTCCTGTTGCATCTTTAGGATCCCTTTTGGCCCCGCCCTTTACAGCTACCATACCATGAACCATGGGCAAGGTTTTATCAACATTTAAATAGACTGTTAGCCCATTTTTAAGTTGATAGCTTTCAACTTTTAAAGGATTGTTTTGTGCTGCTAAATTGCCGATAAATAGCAAAAATGCACCAATTAAAATTAGGTTTCTCATAAAATTAAATTTAATATTTGATTTTTTGTTTGTTAATGCATTCATAGTAGGCTTAGTTACGATAAAGAGGGGTAAATATGTTTGTGATAATTGTAATGATTCTTACCTAATTACTTTTTCCAGTTATAAAATGCCATGGTTGGCACTATATCGATAAATCCATCGTTTTTAAAAGCAATTCAGAACCAATACAGCTGGTGAATAAACGTTCTTTTTTATCGGAAAGTATTTTTCTCGTCCAGTCAGTGAAGCCTCCATCAACTATATGAAGTGTCTTGTTCTGGCTATTAGTTATGTCAATCATTATTCGTAGTTCTTCATAGTAGTTGATGCCATTCACATCTTTCTGGTCAACCAAAAAATGGATTTTTTCGTGCTCTTGCTTTGCAAAATGTTTTAAAATACCCCCTTTTAAAAGTTCATTGCCTTTGTTAAAGTTTAACAACCTGACTGCTATGTTTTTTATTTTATCCATATCAAGCACCTTATAAAACAGTGAAATATAGAATTCAAGGTGTGTTATTGCTGTTTCTATTTCAAAAGCTTTATCTCCTTTGTCCCTTCCGGCACTACATAAATTAAATAATTTAAAATGCGGGGTAAGTTTTTCATTTTCAAATGGTTGTGTTCTAATTACTCTGTGGCTGGCTGCCAGGTGAATGTCATTTGATATATTTTGTGCTTCTACAATTATGTTTTTTCGTTGTAGGGCAGCTTCAAGCGCTAATATATTGGTTGCATCGGAAGTTACCTCTACATTCCTGCTTGCAGAAACTACTTTATTCTGGCTAACAGTTGCAACAGCAGAGCAGCTAGCCAAAGGACTTACTGGTGATAATTCAATTCTTCTAAATTCTTTTGGCAATAATTCAAAGGCCAAAACATCAAACTTTGCAATTAAAAGCGGATCAAGCGATGAGTGCTCTACAAAACGGTTACTTTTATAATTTCCAAACAAAACGGAAGGGCTTATCTGTGCTGCTTTTTTTTGAAAAACATCCAGTAAAAGAGATTGTAGCTCGCTCCGGTCAAGAACTTCTGTTAATGATCGAATAACTTCTTTATACTTAATTTTTTTCTTTAAGCCTCTAATAACTTCTTCTTCCATTATTTAATTTGGACAAAATTTGTTGCAATTTAGCTTACTTTAAGTTTTTTTCAAAACTAATGGATTGAATAAAATTTAAAAAAATTGAGATTGGTGAAACACATTTTTCTTAAATTACACGTTTCATTATACCAAACTGCCAGTCGAACGGCATATACAAAGCCATTTTAAAATTTCAATTTACAATATTTCAAACTAGCTTAGTATATAATTTAGCAGGTAAGCTTGTTTATTCAGAACAACCAAAAATTCAATCAGTATACTCCATTGATATTTCTGATTTTAAAGATGGCGTATATTTTTTAGAACTAGCTGCTGATGGGAATAAGGGGCATAAGTTGCTTAAAAATTAACAAAAAAGAAAGTAGTTTGAAAACAAACTACTTTCTCCTTTATTTTGAAAACTAATCTTTTAACAGTCTTCAAAAATTCCCCCTATTGAAACTTTGTACCTTAAATGTACGATTTTTTTTACTATTAGTCAAGTATGTTGTTTATAAATTGCGTAGGAATATTAAATTAAATTAAATGTTTTTTGTTCTCTGTAAAAATTGTAATTTTAGAAAAAAAATAGCATTGGCATTTTTCTGATTGTCAGCTTGTTAAAGAAATAACATTTACTATGGTTTGTTTTCCAAATGCTAAAATTAATATTGGTTTAAATATTGTTGCAAAACGAACTGATGGATTTCATGATATTGAAACAGTGTTTTATCCAATTCAATTAAGTGATGTGCTTGAGTTTGTTCCTGCAAAAAATAAGGAGACAACTATAAATACTACAGGCGTTGCCTTGAACATACCTGAAAAAGAAAATATATGTTACAAAGCCTATCAATTACTTGCAAAAAAATATGAAATACCGCCACTAGAGGTGCACCTGCATAAAATAATCCCATCAGGAGCTGGTCTTGGAGGAGGATCAGCCGATGCAGCCTTTTTTTTTAAGGAATTAAATGAGTTTTATAAAATCAATTTAACCGAAGATAAACTTGGAAGCCTTGCAGCTCAAATTGGTAGCGACTGTGCTTTTTTTATTAAAAATGAACCAGTTTTTGCATACGGCAGAGGAGAAAAGTTTCAGCAAGTAAACCTTAATTTAAGTGATTATTTCATTTATTTAGTGAAACCTGAAGTTTTTGTTGGTACAGCAGATGCTTATGCAGGTGTTAGTCCATCAATTCCATCAAAGTCTCTCAAAGAATTAATAAATGAACCCATAGAAAACTGGAAGGATACGGTTTTAAATGATTTTGAGCTAAGTATTTTTAAAAAGTTTCCATTACTTAATGAAATTAAAATGGAACTATATAACCAGGGGGCTGTTTATGCTGCTATGTCTGGCAGTGGCTCTTCTATTTATGGGATTTTTAAGCAAGAACCTAAAGAAAATATAAAATTTGACAATTTTTTTACCTGGATTTCAAAAATGTAATTTTACGCTAAAGTTTTTTTGTCCAAAAATACATCTTAGGCTGATCATCTTTAAAACCAAGACTATTGTATAGTTTTTGTGCCTTGTGGTTATCTTCTCTAACTTCTAAAGTAATTTTAGCACAACCAATTTCATTGGCCCTTTTTATTATTGTGTTCAACAGCGCCCTGCCTACTCCTTTTCCTCTGTATTTGCTGCTGACTATAACATCATGAATATTTATGAAAGGAGCCGCAGCAAAAGTGCCAAAATTGATAAAACTATTGCTTAATCCTATTATTTCACCATCAATTGATGCAAAAAGAATTATTTTACTGGGATGATTCTGAAGACCTTCAATTAATTTAATAATCCTGTCTCCTTTTATTAATTCTCCGCCACCCATTTCATCAGCAATGTACTCATTCATCAACTCAACTAGCTTTTGGCGGTGCAAGGGGGTTGAAAAATCACAGTCAACTATTTCAATTTTATTCATCATCACCCCCTTTTTGTTCTTTATATTTTTTAAGATCCAGGTTGTATTTTTTTATTCTTAAACCAATAATTCTTTCTGTAATACCTAACATTTTGGCTGCTTTGGCACTGTTTCCGAATGCGCCGGTTAACGATTCAATAATCAGTTGTTTTTCAACTCGTTCAAGTATTGAGTTAAGTGTTCCTGTATTTTCGGTATGCGAGCTTAATGCAGTTTGTAAAGTGGGTGGAAAATTATGCGATTTAATTACCCCGTCGGTGCTCATAATGGCTGCCCGCTCAATACAATTTTCAAGCTCCCTGATGTTTCCAGGCCAGTTATAAACCATCAACATATCAATTGCGGAGGAAGAAATTCGGCGAATGTTGGTCATGTTTTGTTCATTGCATTTTTGTATAAAATGATCTACCAGTATGGGGATATCATTTATCCTTTCGCGAAGTGGAGGGATAAAAATCGGAAAAACATTTATACGGTAATACAAATCTTCTCTGAATTTGTCTTCCTTTATTAAGCTCTCCAGATCGCGGTTAGTTGCTGTTATAATTCTAACATCCGATTTAAATGTTTCTGTTCCACCTACTCTCTCAAATTCTCTTTGCTGAATGGTTCTTAAAAGTTTAACCTGGGTTTGTGCAGGTAAATCACCAATTTCATCTAAAAAAATGCTTCCTCCTTCAGCTAGTTCAAATCTGCCTTTTCGTTGGCTGTCTGCACCTGTAAAGGAACCTTTTTCATGCCCAAATAGTTCACTTTCAATTAAGCCCTCTGGCAATGCCGAGCAATTTACTTTTATTAATGGCTTTTTAGCCCTTGGGCTGTTATAGTGAATAGCATCAGCTATCAATTCTTTTCCTGTTCCACTTTCTCCTCTTATTAATACAGTTGCGTTTGTTGTGGCAACCCGTTCAATTAACTCATAAACTTCTTGCATTTTGCCAGAATTGCCAATGATATTTTCAACTTTAAAACGGGTTTTTAATTTGGTGTGAAGTTGTTCATTTTCAGCCTTAAGCCTTTCAATTTCTTCAATTTTTCCTTGTCTGGCACGGACGGATTCTGTAATCATTGCTCCTATAATTGACAACAACCTGAACAACTCATGTTGATCTAAATATTTATCATAAACTCGTAGAATGCTGATGGTTCCTGCTATTTGCTTTTCAACAACCACGGGTGCACAAATAAAGGAAAGGTCTTGTTTGTCCTTGGTTGTTAATTTTGTCTTAAGTTTATTTAAATATCGTTTATCCACATATATTTTAGGAATAAAGATAGGTTTCCCGGTTTTTACAACCTCTCCTGTAATACCCTCTCCAATGTTGTACTCAACCTGGTTGGAAGTTCCTTTTTCAATGCCATATCCTACTTCAACAATAATTTTTGATCGCTCCCGGTTTAGGATACTTAAAGTGGTTTGTTCGGCTTTAACATAATTAGATATTATCTCCAGGACAGGATGCAATACCTCCTTAATATTACCACTGTTATTTATCATCTGGCTAATTTCCAGTAGTAATGGTAGATCTGTTTTACCAAAACACTCCCTTCCTGTTTTTTGACAAAAATCTAATCCCTTGTTCATGTGTGCAAAATTATAAAAATTTACATACTACCCCTTTTATATTTATTTATAATACTGATTTTTTTATTTTTTCAGTACAGGAGGGGTATTTTTTCAGAGTTTTGTTGACTTAAAAGTGTTTTTTTTGATCAGGGTGTTGTTTTTTACTACGAATTTGTTGAATTATGAAGTATTGTTAAGTAGTTGATTTTTATGTAGTTAGCTCTGGGTTTGTTCTTATTAAGATTTAATAAAAATAACAGGTCTTCTAAACACTTGCTAAGTGTCTGTTTTTTAGTTTGTTATGATTTTCCTACATTTTTGTAGGAACTCATAGGACATTTAACAAATGTGTATGTTTTTAGTAAGCAAAAAAATGTCCATGCCAAAAAACAAACACTTGTTAATGTGTTTATTATCTGTTGTTTAAGGGTTTGTGGGCAACTTGTCCGGATGGCTTGATTGTAAATTGGCACATGGGATGTATTTCCAAAATCAAACAACAATGTTTAATAATTTAAAAATTGGAGGTTATTATGAGAAAAGTAGCAATTTACGGAAAAGGTGGAATTGGTAAATCAACAACAACTCAAAATACTGTTGCCGGATTAGCAGAACTAGGTAAAAAAGTAATGGTAGTAGGTTGTGATCCAAAAGCAGATTCTACAAGGTTACTATTAGGTGGATTAGCTCAAAAAACAGTATTGGATACACTTCGTGAAGAGGGTGAAGACGTAGAATTGGAGGATGTACTAAAAGAGGGTTATGGCGGAACTTCATGTGTTGAATCAGGTGGTCCTGAGCCAGGTGTAGGTTGTGCAGGTAGAGGTATTATTACTTCAATTAACTTATTAGAGCAATTAGGCGCTTATGATGAAGACAAGTCATTAGATTATGCATTTTATGATGTTCTTGGTGATGTGGTGTGTGGTGGTTTTGCCATGCCAATCCGCGATGGAAAAGCACAGGAAATTTACATCGTTGTTTCTGGAGAAATGATGGCTATGTATGCTGCCAACAATATTTGTAAAGGTATTGTGAAATTTGCTGAAGCAGGTGGTGTAAGATTGGGTGGTCTAATTTGTAACAGTAGAAAAGTCGACAATGAGGCTCAAATGATTGAAGAGTTGGCAAAACAACTAGGAACTCAAATGATACATTTTGTTCCTCGTGACAACATGGTTCAACGTGCTGAAATTAATCGAAAGACGGTTATAGATTTTGAACCAACACACAACCAGGCTGATGAGTACAGGGCTTTAGCCAAGAAAATTGACGAAAACGAAATGTTTGTGGTTCCAACACCATTAGCAATTGAAGAACTTGAAAAACTACTTATCGATTTCGGTATTGCTAACTAATCAAGTGTATTGTTTTTAACTAACAAATTTTAAAAAACCCAAAAGAAAGGAATTAATTATGCAAATGATAAGAGCTATTGTGCGCCCTGAAAAAGTAGGAATAGTAATGAAGGCGCTTTTTGAAGCCGGTTATGTGGCAATTACCCGTATCCCAGTTGTGGGACGGGGAAAACAAAGAGGGTTAAAAGTAGGTGATATTACTTACGATGAGCTTCCTAAAGAATTACTCATAATTGTAGTGCAGGATAATGATAAAGAATTTGCAGTATCCACCATTTTAGAAGCAGCAAAAACTGGCAAGGAAGGTGCATTTGGCGATGGAAAAATATTCGTCACCCCAGTTGAAGAGGCTTATACAATCAGCCGTGGAACAAAAGAATTATAAACTTTAAAAATCCGATGCCTTATGAAAACAATTATGGCTATTATTAGAATAGATAAAATAAACGAAACAAAAAGAGCTCTTTCAGATATCGGTATGCCATCCTTTATGGCAACCGGAAGAGTTTATGGCAGGGGCAAAGGTAAATATGATGCAGAAGTTTTGGAGGGTGTTAAAAATGAACAACCTGAAGCAATAAGCATTATGGGACCAGAACCACGTTTACGACCTCAAAGACTAATAACCATCACCGTAAAAGACGATCAGGTAAAGCAAGCAGTTGATGCACTTATTGAGGCAAACAGCACTAACAGTCCGGGAGACGGAAAAATATTTGTAACGCCATGTAGTGATGCTATTCAAATCAGAACTGGAATTGCTGGCGAGGCTGTAATTTAACAATTAAAAAATACCAACATGAGTCCTGAAGAAATAAAAAAGAAAAAAGCATTAGAATACAAAGAGGATGTATTGGCTAAGTATCCTAAAAAGCTCGCAAAGAAAAGATCGAAAAGTGTGCTCCCTAACGAACCAGGCACGGAGCAGGAAATACAGGCTAATGTGCGCACAGTTCCGGGTATTATTACACAAAGAGGATGTACTTATGCAGGTTGTAAGGGTGTGGTTTTAGGCCCAACCAGGGATATTATCAACTTAGTACACGGTCCTATAGGATGTTCTTTTTATGCCTGGCTTACCAGAAGGAACCAAACCAGGCCCGAAAACGAAACTGATGCCAACTTCATTCCATACTGTTTTTCAACTGATATGCAAGATGAGCACATTGTTTTTGGTGGAGAAAAAAGGTTGATGCAAGCCATTAAAGAGGCTGTTGAAAACTTTAACCCACATAGCATCGGTGTTTTCTCTACCTGTCCGGTAGGTTTAATTGGTGATGATATACATCAGGTTTGCAAACAAGCCGAGAAGGAATTTGGTATCAACATTTTTGGATTTAGCTGCGAAGGTTATAGAGGTGTTAGCCAGTCAGCTGGACACCATATTGCCAATAACAAAATATTCACTGATGTGGTTGGTCTGAATGACACTCCTAAAGAAGGCAAATTCACCGTTAACTTACTCGGTGAGTATAACATTGGGGGTGATGCCTTTGAAATTGAAGCTCTTTTTGAAGAAATGGGAATTACCTTGGTTTCTACATTTAGTGGTAACTCAACCATTGTAGACATGGAACGTTCTCATACAGCCGACCTCAATATGGTAATGTGCCACCGTTCTATCAACTACATTGCTGAAATGATGGAGAAGAAGTATGGTATACCATGGATTAAAGTAAATTTTATTGGTGCAGATGCAACTGCTAAATCTCTGTTAAAGTTGGCTGAATATTTTGGTGATAAAACCATGATAGCTAAAGTGAAAGAAATTAATGCACGTGAACTAGCTAAAGTAAAAGTAGTTGTTGATGAAGTAAAGAAAACAACCGCAGGAAAAACAGCAGTATTGTTTGTTGGAGGTTCAAGAGCTCACCATTATCAGGAGCTTTTCATCGAGATGGACATGGAAGTTGTTGCAGCAGGTTACGAATTTGCGCATAGAGATGACTACGAAGGAAGAAAAGTATTGCCAAATATCAAAGTTGATGCAGATAGCAGGAATATCGAGGAACTGACTGTGGAGCAAGATGCAGAAAAATATGATGCTTCGAAACAAGAATACAAAAAGAAAAAAGAAGCAGAAGGCTACACATTCGAAGACTACAATGGTATGATGCCTGAAATGAATAAAAATGCATTAGTGATTGACGACATTTCTCACTGGGAATCTGAAAAATTAATTGAGCACTTTAAACCTTCGGTTTTCTGTGCAGGTATTAAGGAAAAATATGTTATCCAAAAGTCAGGGGTGCCTTTAAAACAGTTGCACAGTTACGATTATGGTGGTCCTTATGCAGCTTTTGGAGGTTCAATTAATTTCTACCGTGATATTGAGCGCATTGTTGGAACCAAAGTTTGGTCTATGATTAAAGCACCTTGGGTTAACGAGCCAGAATTAGTTGGCGAAATGTACTGCTAAGAAGTAGAAAGGTGACGATCATTTAAAACTGTTGTTGGTAAAGCCAACAACAGGTATAAAACAGAAAAATAGAATATTTTAAATTGAAAAATTATGCTACTCAGACATACTACAGATGAAATAAAAGAGAGAAAAGCACTTACGGTAAACCCGGCCAAGACATGCCAGCCTGTAGGAGCCATGTATGCTGCTTTGGGTGTGCATGGGTGTTTACCCCATAGCCACGGCTCTCAAGGATGTTGTTCATACCACAGAAGTATGCTTACTCGTCATTACAAAGAACCTGTTATGGCGGCAACAAGCTCATTTACAGAGGGTTCTTCGGTGTTTGGTGGACAAGCTAACCTGGTACAGGCACTTAATAATATTTTTACAATTTACAATCCAGATCTAGTTGCTGTTCATTCAACTTGTCTTTCCGAAACTATTGGTGATGATTTAAAACAAATTGCCAAAAAGGCAATAGATGATGGAAAGGTACCTGAAGGTAAATATGTTGTATATGCTAACACACCAAGTTATGTTGGCTCGCATGTTACAGGCTATGCCAACATGGTTAAAGGGTTTATTCGTTCATTTTCAGTAAACACAGGTGTTAAAAGCAAAAAAGTAAATGTATTGTCAGGTTGGGTTGAGCCATCGGATATGCGCGAAATAAAACGCATTGCTGAAACTTTGAAGGTTGACATTACCCTATTACCAGACACATCAGATGTTTTGGATGCACCAATGACAGGAAAACATGTAATGTATCCAAAAGGTGGAACTAAAGTCAAAGATATTGTTGCTATGGGCGATGCCAAGGCAACTATTGGTCTAGGTCATTGGGGTACAAATGATGCCGCTATCCAGTTGGAGAATACATGTAAAGTAAAATTCCAAATAGAAGAACTTCCAATTGGGATAAGTGCAACGGATAAATACGTACAAGCTTTATCAAAACTTGGAGCTGTTAGTGTGCCTGAAGTAATTAATGATGACAGAGGTCGATTGATTGATATGATTACCGATATGCATCAGTACCTTGCAGGTAAGCGTGTTGCACTTTGGGGAGATCCTGATACATTAATTCCATTAACTCAGTTTTTGGTTGATATGGAAATGAAGCCTGTTTATATAGTTAGTGGTACTCCAGGTAAAAGGTTCATGCAAAAAATGGAAGACATATTAAGCGATAAAGTACCAGAAGCCAAATATAAAAATGGGGCAAATGCCGATATGTATTTAATGCACCAATGGATTAAACAGGAAGGCGTTGACTTACTTATTGGTAATACTTATGGTAAATACATTGCCAGAGATGAAAACATACCATTGGTTCGAATGGGTTTCCCGACAATTGACAGGGTAGGGCACAGTTACTTTCCAATGGTTGGATACAACGGAGCTATGCGTTTATTGGAAAAAATACTTAATGGTATTTTGGATAAAAAAGATGCGGAATGTCCTGAAGAACAATTTGAATTAGTTATGTAGTTTTTACTGGTTTCTGGTTTGTTGCAATGCAAATACCAGCGACCAGTAACATTATTTTCAACGATATAGCTTAGCTTTCTAAGCAAGTTAATGAAAAAATCGATTCCATTTATTCACACAATTAAAATACAAAGATTATGAGCCCGTTTCTAACTGAGAGATTGTCCCAGATCGTTACTAAAAATGGTGCTGAAAGTTTCAAAATCGCATGTTCAAAACCAAGTCTGGCAGGTTCTGTTAGTCAGAGGGCTTGTGTTTTTTGTGGTTCAAGGGTTGTACTGTATCCAATTGCGGATGCAGTACACCTTATCCACGGACCGGTTGGTTGCGCTGTTTATACCTGGGATATTCGCGGAGCTTTGTCATCAGGGCCCGAAATTCACAGAAACAGCTTTACAACAGATCTACGTGAAAAACACGTCATTTTTGGTGGAGAAAAAAAGCTGGAAGAGTCGTTAAATGAATTAATTGACAAATACCAACCCCAAGCAGCCTTTGTTTATTCAACCTGTATTGTAGGTGTTATTGGTGATGATGTTGAAGCTATATGCCGAAAAGTAAGCAATGAAAAGGGAGTAGATGTAATTCCTGTAATGTCTGAAGGTTTTCAAGGAAGTAAAAAAGACGGGTATAAAATTGCCTGCGATGCATTGGCAACTTTAGTCGGAACATCTGATTCTATTGACGTAAAACCTCACACAATCAATATTTTAGGAGATTTCAATTTGGCAGGTGAACTATGGATGCTTACTGAATATTATCAAAAAATGGGCATCGATATTTTAGCAACAATTACAGGTGATGGCAGAATTGAAAAAATAAGGAATGCACACAAGGCTTCACTCAATGTGGTACAATGCTCAGGTTCAATGATGCATTTGGCCAAGCATATGAAAGAAAAATACGGTATTCCATATATTAAAGTATCCTATTTTGGAATAGAAGATATGTCGGATGCTTTGTATGAGGTTGCTAACTTCTTTAAAAGTGAAGAATTACTTAAGAATGCCACAGAACTAGTTCGTAAAGAGGTAGTTGACCTAATGCCGACATTGGCAAAATACAAAGAAAAGCTAGAAGGGAAAAAAGCTGCTATTTATGTAGGAGGCGCGTTTAAGGCCATTTCTTTAGTTAAAGCACTACGCCTGATAGGAGTTAAAACAGTGGTAGTTGGCTCACAAACAGGTAATAAGGATGATTATGATTTACTGGCTGAGCTTTGTGATGAAGGAACCATCCTGGTTGATGATTCAAACCCTAATGAATTATCAGATTTTGTACAAAAAACAGGTGCACATATTTTTATAGGTGGTGTAAAAGAAAGACCAATTGCACACAAGTTGGGCTTAGGATTTTGCGACCACAACCACGAAAGAAAAGAGGCTCTGGCAGGCTACGAAGGGATGCTCAACTTTGCCCAGGAAATCTATGCAACTGCATGTAGCCCTGTTTGGCAATTTGTAAGGAAAGAGTCAAATTTTAATCAGTAGAACACAAACCTGCTATTAGGCAGATATGTTGTACCTATTTGACTGATTTAAAACGGATTATCTTCGTTCATTGTTCTAATTTCTAAATTGACACGGCATGGAAAATTTAAATATTCAAGTAAATAAAAAAGACGAAAAAACATTTGCATCTACACGCAATGCATGCAAATTGTGTACACCACTTGGAGCCAGTGTAGCCTTTAAAGGAATAGAAGGTTGTGTTCCATTAATACATGGTTCGCAAGGTTGTGCTACTTATATCCGTAGGTACATGATTTCACACTATCGAGAGCCTGTTGATATTGCATCATCAAATTTTAGCGAAGAATCAACCATTTTTGGTGGCAACAAAAATTTTTGCGAAGGCATTGATAATATCATTGCACAATATCAACCCAAGGTTGTTGCAATAGCCAGCACCTGCCTTAGCGAAACCATTGGTGAAGATGTTAAGCAACTAATTCACGAATACAAAACAAAAAATGCAGGGAAAGAACTTCCTGAATTTATATATGCTTCTACACCTAGTTATAATGGAACTCACATGGATGGTTTTCATGAAGCTATTGCAGCTAGTGTAAAAACACTGGCAAAAAAAACAACGCCAAACGAAAAAATTAATTTATTCCCAGGGTTTTTATCAACTGAAGATTTACGCTACTTGCAGGATATATTGGATGATTTTGGTTTCGATTATAACTTTTTATCCGATTATTCCGATTCTTTAGATAACCCTTCATGGGATAAATACATGCGCATTCCTAAGGGTGGAACCCCAGTAGATACAATTAAAGACATGGGCAATGCCAAGGCTTCTGTTGAATTTGGGTATATTTTAAACAAAGGTAGTCTTGCTGGTAAAAAAAGAGAAACTCAAAAAGCTCATACAGCAGCCGAATATCTTGAAAAGGAATTTGCAATCCCTAAATATTCGTTGGGTATGCCAATAGGGGTAAAAGAAACAGATAAGTTTTTTGAAACACTAAGTAAACTTTCTGGTAAACCAACGCCATTAAAACATGAAAAAGAACGAGGACGCCTAATAGACTCTTATGCCGATGGTCATAAACAAATTTTTGATAAAAAAGTAGTTGTATATGGTGAAGAAGATTTTGTAATAGGAATGGTTTCGTTTTTAAATGAAATTGGGATTGAAGTAGTAATTGCCGCATCTGGTGGTTACAGCGGTAAATTGAAAGGTGCACTTGAAGAAGTAAGCTCGCAATCTGCAAAAATGCATGTGATGGATGACTCTGATTTTGAGAATATTAGAGAACTTGCCGAGGAATTAAATCCTGATTTGATGATAGGTCATGGAAAAGGTTACTATATCAGCAGACAACTAGGTATTCCCCTGGTTAGGGTAGGTTTCCCTATCCATGATAGGATGGGGGGGCAGCGAATAATGCATGTGGGTTACAAAGGAACTCAGCAATTATTCGACAAAATTGTAAATGCTATTGTTGAGCAGAAACAAAATAATTCACCGGTAGGTTACAAATACATGTAGATAGAATTCATGAATTCTATCTGCAATGATGTCTAATTTCTAAAATCTAATACTATGATTGACACAAAAAAACATCCTTGTTTTAATATAGATGCAAAACATAAATATTCGAGAGTTCACCTTCCGGTAGCACCAAAATGTAATATCCAGTGCAATTACTGCGATAGAAAATATGATTGTGTGAATGAAAGCCGTCCGGGTGTTACAAGTGCCGTGTTGACACCCGGTCAGGCTATTTCATACTTAAAAAAATTGCAAAAGGAGATCCCGGAAATTACTGTAGTGGGTATTGCCGGCCCGGGAGATCCATTTGCAAATCCTGAAGCTACAATGGAAACTTTAAGGTTGGTTCGCAAAGAATTTCCTGAAATGATTTTATGTGTTTCCAGTAACGGACTAAACGTTGCGCCCTACGTAAAAGAATTGGCCGAACTAGAGGTTTCTCATGTTACCATTACAATGAATGGTACCGACCCTGAAATGTTGGCAAAAATTTATAGTTGGGTTCGTTTTGAAAAAAAGGTTTACAGAGGTCCGCAAGGAGCTCAAGTGTTGTATGAACAGCAGTTAAAAAGTATAAAACTTCTGAAAGAAGCCGGAATTACTGTAAAAATTAACAGTATAATTTTACCCAAAATCAACGATCATATATTTAAAGAGCTGGCAGAAGATGTAGCAAATCGCGGGGCGGATATTATGAACTGTATTCCGGTTGTAAGGAATGAAGGATGTGCGTTTGCTGATATTGAAGAACCTGATAGGAAAATGATTGCCCGTGTAAGGTTACAAACAGGGCAATATTTAAAGCCTATGACACATTGTGCTCGTTGTCGTGCTGATGCTGCTGGCTTGCTTGGAAAAGATTATAGCCGTTCGGCAGAAATGATACAAAAAGAAGCAAATGCTAAGTTAATGGAGGGGCAAAACAGACCTAAAGTGGCAGTTGCTACCTATGAAGGAATGTTAGTCAATCAACACCTTGGTGAGGCAAAGCACCTTTATATTTATGAAGAAACAAAGAATGGTTACAAGTTTCTTGAACAAAGAAAGACTGCAGAAGCAGGGAAAGGTAACCTTCGTTGGGCAGAATTAGCAAAGAACCTCTCAGATTGCCGTGCGCTATTGGCTGGCGGTGTTGGGAAAAACCCTGTTGAAATACTTGAAGCCTCGGGTGTAAAAGTTATCCAAATGACAGGTTTAATTGATACTGGCCTTGATGCTGTTTACAAAAACACACCTTTAAAAACATTGAAAAAAGCTGATATGCAAAAATGCGGCGAAAGCTGTAGGGGTGATGCACAAGGATGTGCCTAAATTTTAAAAGGCTCTTGTGAGAACACTTGCGCCAGCAGTTGCTTGATTGGAATAGAAATAGCTTAAATCTAATATCTCATAAAATGAAAATAGCAATAACATCATCAAACGGAAAAGACGTTGATACTCATTTTGGAAAAGCAAATATGTTTTATGTTTATGAACTAACACCTGGTTCACAGAAACTAATTGAAGCACGTAGTTCCGAAAATTATTGCTCTGGTGAAACGGGTCATGGTTTTATGGCTGAAAAACTTCAAATTGTTTACGAAATCATTAAAGACTGTGAAATGCTTTGTACAGCCAAAATTGGTGAAACACCGGCTGAAAAGTTGCAGGAAAAAGGAATCAACATTGTTGAGTTTGAAGGCGATTTAGTTGAAATGTTTAAAAGCTTGTAACTGAATCCAGGTTTACTAATAGCTAGTGTTAAGTCAAGGCTAGTTTGTCAGGTGACAACACCTGACAAGTGCACCAGCCAGGTGTTGTCACCTGGTTAATTACCAGAAATATCAAATTTG
>JBNKJW010000093.1:0-4579 GCA_050291445.1 Bacteroidales bacterium
TAGAACTATCCCGATAGTCCTTCAAAAATTTGTTGCAATTTCTGCTAAAAATTAATTCAAACTGTGTGAATATTTTTAATCGAACTCAGGTTATTATGTCTGGTATTTTTTTTGACAGGTAAAGGTTAATAATGATTTCGGATAAACTTGCCCAAACTGGATAAATAAGAACAGGGTTCCGGGCAAACTTTCCCAATTTGAGCAACAATGAATTTTCTTTTAGAGCCAGTCGCATGGGTGAGTTCCAAATAAATAGCAAATTAGTTAAAAAGTTCCATTCGTTTGCAAAATAATTCCCAGGTTACTACCATTCATCTCAATGAATTAATTCAAAACCGCTGAAGAAAAGTACTAATGTTTTCGGCTCCATCAATGTTTAGTTTTTTTCTTAACCTGAAACGCGCCTTTTTCAGGGATTCAGTGGTTTGAAAAGTAATTGATGAAATGTCTTTACTCGTCATATTTAGTTTAAGAAATGCACATAGTTTTCTTTCGTTAGGGGTTAAATCGGGGAAATTCTCATTCAGGCTCTTGTAAAAATCACTATGGACTTGTTCAAAAAGGATCTCAAATTCCTGCCAGTTACTCTGTGAGCTGTTTACTTTGTGTTTGATAATAATGTCTTTGATGTACTTTTTCCCTTCAGGGTTGGTATATTGGGCTATTTCTTTTATGTCATCAATCAATTGCATATTAAATTCACTGTTTTGCACCAATCGCAAAGTATTTGAAGTAAGTTCCTTTTTGTTCTGGTTAATAATTTGCATAAGTTGTTCTTCTTTTTGCTTACTGATAAGTCGCTCCTGTTCAATGTTCTTTTTTAAGGATTCGTAAAGCGATAACATAGAGCGGACTCTGGCCATTAATTCAATTTTATCGATTGGTTTTCGAAGGTAGTCAACTGCCCCGGCATCAAGCGCTGTTTTCAGGTTTTCTGAGCTGGTCATTTTCCCGGTCGCCATAATTACTGGAATATTCTTTGTCTCGTTATCTTGCTGAAGCTTTTTTACGGCTTCAATACCATCCATTACTGGCATTTCCCAATCCATAATAATAAGAGCAGGTTTTGTCTGCCTTGCCACATCATAACATATTTGTCCGTTGGGCGCAACCAGAAGCTGATACTGCTCTGAATTTAAAGACTTAAAATAAATCTCAATGTTTGCCGGTTCATCATCGGCCACTAAAATCGAGTATTGCGTTATAGACATAAGAACTATATTTTACATAATTCAAGGTTCTGGTGTTGTATCAATGCTAATTTGTCAGGTGACAACACCTGACAAGTGCAATCATCCTATAACCAATGAGTTAACCCATTAGTTATAAGACATCATTTTAAACCATTCTCTAATTTTAATAATTTTCGATAAAGCTCATTATTACCCGAAAACACAGCCTGTTCCAGTTGCGTTTTCCATTTTTGCACTTCAGGATCTTCATTGTTGCTTATTTTTTCCAGGACTGACAGAATATAACTTACTTTATAAATTGCAATTCCATCAAGCTGCCCTACAACCGGTTTTAAAATGCTAATTGCTTTTTCTGAAAGAAAAGACTGTTTTTCTAAAGGCTGCATATGTTTATATTTAGTCTTTTTTTGAGTTTCCCTTCCCGGCAAAGAAAACCCGAAAACAGCTCCTTTGACTTTGTCATTTTTTGCAGTTAATTTTCCATTATGTGCTTCCACAGCCATTTTGCAGAAAGTTAATCCTAATCCAGTAGAGTTAACTTTTCCGGAATCGATGCTTTCCTGCTGGATGAATTTATTAAATATGACAGGTAGCATATTCTCTGGAATACCCGGTCCATTGTCTTTTACTGCAATATTGACCCTATTTTCGGTACTCATTGCTGCATTCACCTCAATTATCTCATTCAATGGTGAAAACTTTATAGCATTTGTAAACAGATTTTCAAAAATGCGAACGATAATATGAACGTCCACAAACAATTGTATGGCTTTATTGTATTTTCTAACTATTGTTAAATTCCTTGCAGCCAGCAACAATTCAACTTTTTCAATTGCTTTATCTATAATATCATCAAGCATTGAGTCTTCAGGTACAAGCTTCATTGTCTCGCTTTCGTATTTCTGAACCTCAAGAATATTCATCACCAGGTTAAGCATACTGTGCGCAGGCTGCAAAATATTTATATCATCAGATAAGTTTAAAATACTGTTCAATGAATTTTTAAGATCGTGCACAATTGTACCCACCATAACCTCTTTAAAATCATTTAGTTCAAGCATGTGTTCATTAATGGCTTTTAATTCTTCTGTTATCAGTGTTAACTCCTCCTTTTGTTGATAAAGGATTTCGTTTTTTTCACTTATTTCTTTGGTTCTGTCAAACACTGTTTTCTCTAATTTACGATTTTCAATTTCCAGGCGCCTGGAGTTTATTTTTATCAAGAACCAAATAACAAAATACGCTAAAAAAAAGATGAGAAGAAATAAAGGATATTTTAAGTACAATTTGTGGTTATTCGTATATTTTATGATGTAAGCTGAATTTGAAATTTCAATATTTAGCAAAGTTTCCCCATTTTTGCTAAATGTTTCAAAAATTGCCTCTGTACTAAACGTATTGCTGCAAATATTTATGGGCAAAACTGTTTTTTCCTTCATATTATTCTGGTAAACTACCAGCTTACCTTCTTCCACAACAATGAATTCAGGCGAGTTGTCATTATTTAAATCTTTAAAACCGTATATGTGCTTTATTTTGGTATCGGCAATTCTTTTTCTTAATTTCAGTTGTTCATCAATTATCTTTATTTCATTGCTTTTACCATCAAAAATCATTATTTCATTGGTTTGCATGTTTGTAACCAAATAATAGTTCCCTCCTTCAATCGTCCTGCTTTTGGTTCTTTTTCCATTACTGTCAATGATGTTCAGGGTGGTCACAAAAAGAGAATCATTCAATGACCATGTTAGTAAAGCGATATTCAATTTTTTATTTTGCATAAAAAAATCAGCAGATGTATTATTTGTCCAGGCTGTGTAAGCAAATGGAGGAAACTCATTCTTTAAACTGTCATTGTACAAAGCTAGGAAAGAGGCTGGGTTTTCGTAAATATGTCCGTTATTCTTGTAGCTACTACTTTGCTTTAAAGTATCTGTCTGAACTTGTTTAAGGAAAACTGAACTGCCTGATGCGTACAAATATACAGGAAGAAATAAGTTTTTGTTGTTATATTTTGTGACTTTTAAATTATTGCAAACACTGCGGGAACAGGCTGTTCTTTCCAATCTCTTTTTTTTCAAATCATATAAATATAGTTTTTGAGATTGACTGTCACTACCCAACTGCAGATCAAAAATCACCTTATTATCTTCTGTAAATCTGAAGAAGTGGTTTGAAGCACTTTGAGCTAAAGCAAGCTCGTTTACAGAGTCCAGAGGGACTCTATTTGTTTTAAAAGATGTCTTTTTATCAAATTCAATACTATTTAAATAGAAAACTTTATTTTGGAAAGAAACGAAATAGATCTCTTTTATTTCATTTTTATTATTATCAGCAAACGCCAGGTTTTTGCTAATCGAAAACTCCTCATTTGCCAGATAAAATAAATCCAAAAAGGTGTTTTCTTCACTTATATTTATGGAATGTACCGAATTGTCCATTGTGTAGTATTGAATTGTTTCAGGAGTTCCATTGTTGTTTAAATCATTGTAGTAGGTTTTAATACCGGGAACAATCCGTTCCTCTGCGATTTTATCAATTCTGTGTGCATTAAAATAACCTTTTGGCAAAACAAATATGATAACTCCAGTTAAAAATGCAGCTACTAACAGACTGGAAATTGTGTTCTTTAGTTTTATTGATATCTTGCCCCAATTCATAGGCTGTCTTTAAATTGGATTTTTTAGTATTTTTTTGGTTCGCATTTTCTTAAACTTTTTATTTTTTCAGTGCTATTTTGTCCCTAAAGAGTTTAAGTTCGCATACAAATGTCAACTATTTCCTAATATCATTGTTGATAATTAATAAAACTACATGTAAGCAGCTTTAAGCGCTGGAAATGAGAAATATTTTTCAATTTGGATGAGAGCTTTCTGTATAAATCCGATAATGAACCTTTCCCTGATGAGAAAAGATTATTTGTTGAAGTAAATCAGGTTTAGAATAGCATTTACTTGCTGGTTTAGAAAATACAATCGCTTTTAAAATTATGGATTCTACAAGGCATATTATTGGCATTATCAAAAGAAAAACATGAGCTGGTTTCATTTTTCATTGGTTTAGATTCTTATTGTATTGTAAATATACAGGAAAAAAGACAGACTTCGATACAACCATGTAGAATTTTCAGGCTTTAACGTAAGTCTTTCATGAGTATTTATTAAGTAGTTCTTAGTCTACAATTTATAAAGACAGAAAGTTAAAATACCGTTGCGTCAATAAGCATTTATTACATTTCAATAGTAATTGAAATTTGATGACAATTTAAGGGTCATTTCATAAAGTTGAGGACTTAGATTTTTAAGCATATATTTTAGCTACTCTAAAAAGAAAGAAAGCCATATCAGTAACTCCTCTTTGGGTAGCCCTAAAAGCTTTTAGTTTAG
>JBNKJW010000094.1:0-15977 GCA_050291445.1 Bacteroidales bacterium
TAGTGAATCGATTGTCGATTTTTCAAAAAAATCAGTAATTTTACTTGACAATTGTTTCGAAATTGTCCAAATGGATTTTATCCTTATACCTAGAATAGCAGGTTCTCATGCCTGCTTTTATCTTAAATTGACGCGGATGCCATTGAGGGTGTAAAACATATTTTTGGCGATATCAGAAAACCTGAAACAGTAAAAGAAGCAATCAAAGACCATGATTTTGACTGTGTAATAGACTGGATTGCTTTCACCCCTGATCACATACAAACTGATATTGAACTCTTTACAGGAAAAACCTCGCAATTTGTTTTTATTAGCAGTGCTTCTGCTTATCAAACCCCTGCTGAAAAACTACCTATTACAGAAAAAACACCACTTGAAAACCCTTTTTGGGAATATTCAAGAGATAAAATCGCCTGCGAAAACCTGCTTAAGGAGGCGTATGCTTCAACTGGGTTTCCCTATACCATTGTCCGTCCATCCCATACTTACGACAAGACCCTACTCCCATTTGAAGGTGGCTTTACTGTTTTTAAAAGAATATTAGATGAAAAACCAGTTGTATTATTTGGCGATGGTGCTTCTATCTGGACATTTACCCACAACACTGATTTTGCAAAAGGTCTGGTAGGTTTAATAGGCAACAAAAAGGCAATTGCTGAAGATTTTCAAATCACCAACAACGAACTATTGAGTTGGAACATGATTTACGAAACTATTGCCAGCTTACTTAACAAAAAATTAAAGAAGGTGTCTGTACCTTCAGAATTGTTCGCACGTTATCATAAAGAAATGGGCGACAGTGTTTTGGGCGATAAGATGCACAGCAGTATTTTCGACAACTCAAAAATCAAATCGGTTGTTCCGGACTTTGAATGCACAACACCTTTCAGCAAAGGTGCTAAAGAATTGGTTGACTGGCACTTGAACAACATGGAAAAGCTGGAGATTGATCCGGAAATTGATTCAGCCTTTGATAAAATGATTGCAGCCATTTCAAAGGCGCAATAGTTTTCATTATTATACCTATAATCAGTGGTGTTTTAAAAACAACAATTTCTGCTATTTTTTAAGATGTTGGATTGAACTATCTTGATTCTATGATTTTCTCTGCTTCTTCAAGCGAAATCCGGTTCTTTTTGTAAAATGCCACCACAAAAGCATCTTTAAAGCCTTTTTTTACTGCTTTTTGCAAATAAGGTTCGCAGGCTTGCTGGCTTGAGAAGTTCCCTATAGTAAATTTATATAAGTTATCACTATAATAATAATCAACCTTAGGCAATCCCTTAAAAAGGCTGGCATCATCAGGTATTTTTTTCCATGATGATTTTATCTGAACTTTAAAAACTACCCCTTCCTTTTCTATTTTATAAGTAACAGGTTTACTGGCAGATAAACCAACATTATTGGCAGCAATAATTACCATTTCGTTTTTCCAGGCATTATAGCCAAGTTTAAAAGGCAATGGTGCAGCCTTCTCTTTAATTAAGGCTTGTTTTAGGTCGGGTTGGTAATATTTTTCAAATACATTGATGGTGCGTGAGTAATTACCAAAAAGTTTAACCGAATATCCCAAATGTTTCAACTTTTCAAATGGTATCCCCGTATCATCCTGAATAATTGTTTTTGATTGCTTTAAAATGAGATCCGAAATTATTTCAAAGTTATTGCTATGCAAAATATACGAAGCTGATTTCAAAAAAGTATTCTTCTCTCCTATTTGGGTAATAAAGGCAAGAAAACCAAGTTGATCTTTCAGGTTTTCGTCAGATAAATCCAATGGAAAATAATACAATGTTTTGTATTTACCCCGACTAGTTACAAATCTAAATTTAACCCCATTAACAAGTTCATCAGCTACTTCAAAGTTCTTTTTCTCTTTTACTTTGCCATAATAATCAATTTGAACAAGGCTTATTTTTGCAATTTGATGATCGGTTTTTGCAAGATAAAAACAAAGCAAATGAATAATCCCGTTCATACTTGAATCAGTAAAATCGTTTTGCATTTGTTTGGTGGTAAAATAGCCAGCCTGATTAATATACCTTAATGAATGATAAAGCTTGTATAAATACATCGACACTTGTGAATCATCCATTTTTGCCAAATTGTGCAGTTTACCAGGATTTTCCAAACCGACCATTACATGCACCGGCGCATCAGGAAAAAAAGCATTGGCATATAAAAAATCTGGCCCCGAAAATGGATAAAACAGGGGTAAAGTATCATTTAACAGTAATTTTTTTTCTGCCACCCACTTATCAATTCTTAACAAGTTAGTGCTAGTGGTTTCTTTCCACGAATTTTCTAATTTTTCTTTGTAGTTTTGATAGTATTGCTGCTTCTGTATCCTGGCATAAAGTGGTGCTTCTTTACCGGCCAAAAACATCGACAATTGGTTGTATGGATTATCAACATCTAACTGCGGCAAACTCACATCAACCTCATAATCAGGCACATCAGCCACTTCCTCATCTAAAACATTTTCAGGTTCTGACTGACAAGAAATGACTACTACTGCGACTATCAAACAAAAAAATATATACCTCATCTGGTTATAAATAGATCTTCCAACAAAAGATTTTTGTAAAAACAATTGCATCATTAAAAACTAATGTGCAAAGTATCAATCCTCTAAACTTTAAAGATATAAAATTTATTGTTTATAGAGAATTAAAGGCGTTTTCGAGCTGCATAAGAGCCTTTTCAACCACAGAACGCGGGCATGCAACGTTCAAGCGCTGAAAACCTTCACCTCCTTTTCCAAAAGTTGGCCCATGATTGAAACCAATTTTAGCTTCTCTAATCATAAAGTTTTTAAGTTCTGCATCAGATAGCTTCAATTTGCTAAAATCAAGCCACAATAAATAAGTTGCTTCAGGTTCAATCAGGGTCATTTTATCGTGATGTTTTTTGGCGAATTCCCTTACAAGCGCAGTGTTTCCCTCAACATACTCAATCATTTCAGCCAGCCACTGTTTTCCTTCAGTATAAGCCGCCTCCAAGGCAACAAAGCCAAAAACATTCCCCATGTGTAAATGAAAATCCCCAATGTAATTATCATAAGCTTTTAAAAGATCTTTGTTTGAACTAATTACTACTGATGTAGATAAGCCAGCCAGGTTAAATGTTTTGCTGGGTGCATAAGTTGAAACAGTGATATTTGAAACCTCCTCAGACAATGAGGCCATTGGGATATGTTTATGCCCGTTAAATATGATATCTGAATGTATTTCGTCTGCAACAATCAAAATATCATTTTTCAGGCAAATTTCAGCAAGTTCGGTCAACTCTTCCCTTGTCCAAACCATGCCACCAGGATTATGAGGGTTGCATAGCAATAGCATGCTAGTTCGCGAATCTATTTGACGTTCTAAATCCTGCAAATCCATTTTATAACGGCCATTTTCGAGTATTAACTCATTGTTTATCAACTGCCGTCCTGTGTTAAGAACAGAGGTGAAAAAAGGAAAATAAACAGGTGATTGAACAACAATTTTATCACCTGGCTTTGTAAGGGCATTTATAAGCAGCGTTAATGCCGGAACTACTCCAGGGCTAAAGGTAACCCATTCCCTTTTTACTTCCCACTGGTGCAAATCTTTCAGCCAGTTAATGATAGCATTGTAAAAACCCTCACCTCTAAATGTATATCCAAGCACCTCATGATCAAGACGTTGCCGGAGTTTATCAATAATAAAATCAGGCGTTTTAAAATCCATATCGGCTACCCACATTGGTAAAACATCCTCGGTTCCAAATACAGCTTTTGCTCTGTCGTGTTTTATTGTATAGGTATTTTTGCGGTCTATTATTTCGTCAAAATTATACATTGTTGTTTATTTTAAAATTTGGCGCAAGATAAAGTATTTTTAGAAAAATTTAGGGAACAAATTTTAAAACCGTGTAGCTTTAATGGATTGATCGAATTCCAAGCTCACCACTTCTACAAGAATATTTAAAATCAAACTTCTGAATACAAAAAAGAATTTATAATTTGGCAAAGTTTAATTTACTAATTATTTACAAAAATGTTTGAACTCAACAGTGATATTCTGGTACTTGCAGTAGGACTTATTTTGGGGCTTTTGATAATAAAACTGCTTGCGAAATTCATATTCAGACTAGTTGCAGTTGTTCTATTAGTAATTATTGGCATATCTTACACTTATTTTTACACCGATTTTTTTGAAGAACATCAGGATAACGCAATAGTTGCCGCTGTTGAAGATAAAATTGATTTTGTGTCAATTCTTGAATTTCAAAGAGAAAATTGCAAAGATGGCCCTAAAAGCAGAACCGATTCCATTACTTGCGAATGCATTATTGCTCCCTTGGTAGATGATTTAAAGTCGAGGTACTCAATTGAAGAACTGGATGCTTTGGAAAAGAACAAGGAACGTTACTTAAAAGAGATCTTAGCTGCATTAAAACGAAACAAAAAAAACATTACATCTGAACTAAAAAAGAGAAAAGCCACCCATATTTGGAACGACATGGTCAGAAACCTTAAAAGAGGGACATTTATTGGCAATTATTAGTAAATTGAGGTGAAAATCAAGCTAGCGTCATGTCAAGTGCACTTATTAGGTGTTGTCACCTGGCTAATTTACCAGAAATATCAAATTTGACTTAACAATAGAGCGAACCCATAAACCTTTAAGTTGTATTCAACAACTATGTTGATAAAGTAAAAAAAACAGTAAGCAAAATGATAAAAATTGATGACTCATTTACATCCCCATTAATTAAAAAATCTGCTAACTCAGATAGAAGAAGGACTATCCACAACTTTCACAAAGAACATAGTGACACCTTACAGCGCATGATGAATGTAATGCAAAAAGACACCTATATCCAACCCCACAAACATGAAAATCCGGATAAAAGAGAAGCCTTTATTATTTTTAAGGGCAAAGGAGTAGTTATTGAGTTTGATGACCATGGAAAAGTTCTGGATTATTTCATTCTGGATCCGACCAAAGGGAATCATGGCTGTGAAGTTGCTGAAAATACCTGGCACACAGTAATTTGCCTCGAAGACAATTCTATTTTTTACGAAGTAAAAGACGGCCCTTACAACCCTACTGATGATAAAAACTTTGCTACCTGGGCGCCAAAAGAAGGGAACGCAGGTTGCAAAGAATATAATAAACAACTTATTCAAAAATTAGGTATTACAATATAACCTGGCTCTTGAAATTGGTATATTTGTGTATTAAGCATACAGAAAATTCTATTTCGTTAACGGCAAAGCCTCCACCAAAGGAAATCCTTCAAATCTGCACAATCAGTCAAAATCATAAAAACCATAATAAATCAGTGTACTAAAGTTCAAATTTCCAATAATTACTATCTTTGCAGCCAAAATTAACTTTTTAGTAAATAAAATGGCAGCTCAAAAACCTTCAATACCAAAAGGAACACGCGATTTTTCACCAGTTGAAATGGTGAAACGCAACTATATTTTCGATACTATTAAAGGTGTATTTAAGAAATATGGTTTCCAACCCATTGAAACCCCTGCCATGGAAAACATTGAAACGCTTACTGGCAAATATGGCGATGAAGGCGATCAATTATTGTTTAAAATTTTGAACTCAAGGCCACAAGATGCCAAAGAACAAAAAAAGGCCCAGATGCTGGATGTTTTCAAACAAACACTTGAAAAAAGCACGAATTCTGCTGTCATTACCGAAAGGGCTTTGCGATATGATTTAACCGTTCCATTTGCGAGATTTGTGGTACAGCACCAAAATGAGATTTCATTCCCCTTTAAACGATACCAGATTCAGCCTGTATGGAGAGCTGACAGACCACAAAAAGGCCGCTACAGAGAATTTTACCAGTGTGATGTAGATGTTGTAGGAAGCAACTCGCTGTTAAACGAGCTAGAGCTATTACAAATTGTCGACCAGGTGTTTAATTTACTGGATATCAACGCATTGATAAAACTTAACAATCGAAAAATTTTGAGTGGGATTGCTGAAATTATAGGGCAATCGGATAAAATTATTGACATTACAGTAGCTATTGACAAACTGGATAAAATTGGATTGGAAAATGTTAACAAAGAGCTTTTAGAAAAAGACATTCCACAAGATGCTGTTGAAAAAATACAGCCCATTATTTTGCTTTCAGGAAGCAATAGTGAGAAACTTGAGAAACTAAAAGCAATTTTAGCAACTTCGGAAATAGGACTGAAAGGCGTTGAAGAATTAGAAAAAGTTTTCAATTATCTTGAGTCCATTAACATAAACACCGAAATTGAGCTAGATTTAACCCTTGCCCGTGGGCTAAACTACTACACCGGTGCAATTATTGAAGTAAAAGCCAAAGATGTTGCCATAGGCAGCATTTGTGGTGGTGGACGCTACGATGATTTAACAGGTATTTTTGGCCTACCTAATGTTTCAGGAGTCGGTATTTCCTTTGGGGCCGACAGGATTTATGATGTATTGAACCAACAGGACAAATTCCCCAAACAAAACCTTGACATAACACAGGTTCTTTTTGTAAATTTTGGTGAGCAAGAAGAAAAATTTTGTTTGCCAATTTTAGCAAAACTAAGAGAACAGGGACTTAATGCTGAAATTTTTCCTGAATCGGCCAAAATGAAAAAACAAATGACCTACGCCAATAAGCGCGAAATACCTTTTGTGGTAATAATTGGTGCCAATGAAATGGCTGAGAACAAAGCCATGGTAAAAAACATGCTAACTGGTGAGCAAAATGAAGTAGCAATTGATAAACTTTACAATTTCTTCTAAAAAATAAACTCCTCAAATTATCCTAACAAGTCATCAAATTAGACTAATTATAAATTATCAAATTAACAGCCTAATAATTTGTTTTTTATTCAATACACTATATCTTTGAAGCGTAAGATTATTTTTATGCCTCAATGTTTTTAGGCCAATCCAAACGGCGTTTTCGTAAAGCTAATTCGCTTAAAATTAACACAGTATGGTTACTTAAACCTCTTGAGCCATCGATATTTCCAATTTTAAATTTAAGACCAATGATTAATCGTAAATTTTTCGCCACCCTCTTATTTGTATTATTTATTTATCAAGGCTTCGCCCAAAAACCACCCATTAAATTTGGCAAGGTTTCGATGGATGAAATGAAAATGACTGTTTATGACAAAGACACTACAGCCGAAGCAGTTGTTTTGGCTGATTATGGTGTCTCTGAGATTCTATACAACAACGCCAATGGTTTTGAGCTAAGTTTTAAAAAACATATTAGAATAAAGATCTTAAAAAAAGAAGGGCTTGATAATGCCGATGCTGTAATTCGACTTTACCAAAGCTCTGGTGTTAATGAAGAACTTGGAGCCTTAAAAGGCAAAACCTACAACCTACAGGATGGAAAAATTGTTGAAACCAAACTCCAAAAAAAAGATATTTTCACTGAAGAAGAATCTAAAAACTGGAAACTTAAAAAATTCGCGTTGCCAGATGTTAAAGTTGGTTCTGTAATAGAATATCAATACACAATGCGCTCCCCCTTTTACTATAACTTCCAGCCATGGTATTTTCAAAAAGACATACCAATTATTTGGAGCGAATACCGGACCCTTATACCAGAATATTATGATTTTAAGCAAGTTGTAGGAGGTTACCTAGGCCCTGACATTAATGAAACTAAAACCTATTCAGGTTCCATCTCTGGTACTTCACATACTTACTCAAATAAATTCCAACGATGGGTGTACAAAGATGTACCTGCATTTAAAAATGAAAAATACATTACCACGGCCAGAGATTATCTTGCTAAAATTGAGTTTGAGCTACACTCAACAAAGTTTCCCTGGAGCATGATAAAAACCTATTCAACCACCTGGAATGCTATTGTGGGCGACTTAATGTCTGACGACAACTTTGGAACCGCCCTGAACAGAAAAAGTATTGTAAAAGAACTATCAGAACAGATTAACCCAACTGATCCTCCTGCAAAAAAAACAGCAATGGCATACGGTTTAATAAAAAAGCATGTGAAGTGGAACGGAAAAAATGGAGTTTATGCTAATACTACCTTAAGAGCTGCATTTAATAAGAACGAGGGAAATACAGCTGAAATTAACCTTTTGTTGGTAAATTTATTACGCTCGGTTGATATTGAGGCCCACCCTGTTTTAATCAGCACCCGTGCACATGGAAAAATCAACCAATTTTATCCACGATTTGCCGCATTTAACTCAGTAATTGTATTGGCACGAATTGATGGTAAAAATGTATTAATGGATGCTACTATAGCCTATTTAAAACCAGGAGAACTACCTTATAAGGATATCAATGGAAAAGGACTGGTTGCTGTAAAAGATAATTCATATTGGGTAAACCTTTTAGGCAATGAACAAGCGTACCATACAAGCATGGTAATGGCCAGTATTAAAGAAGATCAACTTACCGCTCAAATACAGGTAGGTTACAAAAGTTTATCAGCCACCTCAAAAAGAGGCAGCATAGCCGAAGAAGGAAAAGAAAAATACATTGAAAATTTTAAAGAAAAAAACTCTGATTGGGAAATTATTGAATATGAAATTAAAAACGAAAATGACATCACTAAAACATTAACAGAAAAAATAATAGCTAACAATTTTGACAACATAGATGTAGAAGATGACATTATCTATTTGCCAGCAGTTTTAGCTGGGGGAGAAGACGAAAACCCATTTAAAAGTGACACCCGTGAATACCCGGTTGATTTTGCCACGCCTATGTTTGAAAAAAACGTTATAGTCATTACAGTGCCTGAAGGATATCAGGTAGATGAGCTTCCTAAACCGACCAAAGTAGTATTGCCAAACAATGATGCCAGTTTTGTTTACAATGCGGTAAAAAATGGGCCCAATATTCAGGTTGTGACTCAAACAAGTATAAAAAAGACCCTGTTTTTACCACAAGAATACCAACTACTTAAAGAACTTTTCAGAAACATTATTGAAAAGCAGGGGGAGCAAATTGTATTAAAACGGATTGAAGAATAGGAGGCAGCAATGATGAAATATTTTCTTGTATTTATCTATATAATTACATGCTTTGGGGCACTTGCACAAACCAAATATATTTATGCAGATGTGCCTGATTCGTTGAAGGAAAATGCAGACTACATTGTTTGGGAAGATAAAATGGAGTTTAAAATCCATGATATTGGAAAAGCTACAGAAACAGTGAAATACGCAGTATGTATAAAAGATCAGCATTCGAAACGATTCAATACGATTTATGTTGGTTTTGATAAAAGTCAGCCTGTAAGAAAATTTAAAGCTGAAATATACAATGCAAATGGAGAATTAGTAAAAAAGCTTAAAAAAAGCGACATAAAGGATATCAGTGCAGTTTCAGGATACTCATTATTTGAAGATAATAGGGCTTTAACAGCTCTTTTCACCCACAACAAATACCCTTATACATTGGTTTATGAATATGAAAAGGATGTGAATGGGCTTTTAAATTATCCCTCATGGTATTTTCAGAGTATGCCAAATTTATCTGTTATTTCTTCTGAATTCAAAGTTACAATCCCGAATAATCTAAAATTAAAATATAAAGAATATAATTTAAATAAAAGTGTAGATATTCAACAAAACACCAAGGAAAAAACATATACATGGACAGACAATAACCTCAAAGCTTATGAGCCGTTTAAATTAGCACCTCCCATAGAAATCTATCAACCAATTGTTTATTTGGCTCCGCTAAGGTTCTCTGAAGGAGACTATGAAGGTAAAATGGAAAGCTGGAACGAATTTGGAAAATGGAACTGGACACTGAACAAAAACAGAGACAAACTTCCAGAAGAAACAAAAACTAAAATCAAAGAACTGGTTAAAGACATCAAATCAGAAAAAGAGAAGGTGAAATTTGTGTATGAATACATGCAAAACAAAACAAGATATGTTTCAGTTCAGCTAGGAATTGGCGGTTATCAGACTTTCCCTGCTGAGTATGTTGATAATAAGGGATTTGGAGATTGCAAAGCATTATCCAACTACACATACTCCTTGCTTAAAGAATTGGGTATTAAATCGCACTATTCACTAATTAATGCAGGAAGAAATAACAATGATATTATTACTGATTTTTCCAGAAACCAATTTAACCATGTGATACTATGCGTTCCTTTGGAAAAGGATACAGTTTGGCTTGAATGTACCAGCCAACAGCAACCATTTAACTTTCTAGGCTCATTTACTAACGACAGGCATGCCCTATTAATCACAGAAGAAGGTGGCAAACTCGTTAAAACCCCCAAATACGGAAAAAAAGTTAGCACTCAATATCGAAATGTGGATTTAAAGCTAGATGCTAAAGGTCATGCAAAGGTCACTGTGCACACTGAATTCAGCGGCTTGCAATACGAAAACAGAGAAGGTTGGGCAAGCGAATCGGTAAAGGAGCAAAAAGATGGATTGAAAGAAACCTATGCCATTTCAGGCATGGAAATCAACAACTTTAAGTTTACCGAGTTTAAAGATGAAATACCATCAATTCATGAGGACTTAGATTTGACTATCTTACGTTTTGCCTCTACCAGTAGCAAACGAATGTTTATAAAGATGAATGTCTTCAATCAAAGCTCCTACGTGCCTAAAAATGAAGAACGGAAAATTCCATTCAGATTGTCTTATGAGTTTTTGGATATCGACACCGTCAATTTTGAAATACCCGAAGGCTATACCATTGAAAATCAGCCAAAGAACTATGATTTAAAGACAAAGTTCGGTGAATATTCCTGCAAATTTGAACAAAATGGCACTAAAGTAAAATTTATTCGGAAATATTCCAGCGAAAAAGGCATTTTCCCGGCTGAAGATTACAAGGCTTACTATGAATTTAGAAAAAAAATAAAAAAAGCCGATAAGGCAAAGTTGGTATTGGTAAAATCAACATAAAAGAACATTGACGGGCTTGCTGCTTGTAACATAATAAACCTATAACAATTTTCAAAAATGCAATAGATTTTACAAAACATAAATCTATTGCATTTTTTTAAGGTTAGCAAGCTATTGATTCAAATAAAACCAATTACATTTATATTTTAGTCCAAAGGCAAAATATAAATTGCAATGGTAAATGCTGATGCTACTTGAAAATAGTCGAATGAGGCTTTGCCGAAATTGGACTATTTTGAAAGTAACATCGGTACAAAACCATTCTTATCAGCATCAACCAGACGGATACATTTAACCCCCATTATGCAATTGCATAATTTTATAAAGAGCAACTAACAAACAACAACTTACAAAACATCCAATCTCACCAAAACAACTTGTCTCAGGCTTAAAATCCCATTTTTTTATTAATTTCGCATAATTTTTACGTTAAATATTCATTAAATGACTGGCCGAAAATTACCACAAACACCTATATTAACCCTACTTAAACTATACTTATTTTCATTAATTGTTTTTTCCATATTTCGAATAGTTCTGTTTATTACAGAAATAGACCATGTTAGTTTTTCGGAAGATGGACTTGGCACCATTTTAAATGCATTTTTAATGGGTGTACGATTTGATTTGGTAATCACCGGGTACATTTTAATGTTACCTGCATTGGTAATATTTGTTTTAGATCTATTTAAAACAAAAAGCGAAATTGCCTCCAGCATCCTTTTTGTCTACATTTTCCTGCTTTTCACGCTGGCATTTATCATTTCTTCTTCAGATATCCCTTATTTTAATCATTTTTTCGAACGGTTTTCGGTAGGTGCTTTTGCATGGATTGACAGCCCTGCATTTGTTTTTAAAATGATTACTCAGGAACCCAGATATTACATTATAGTCATACCTGCCATTATTTTAATTGTCTTAACATTTAAAGTACAAAAAAAAATAATCTGGAAGAATACAACTTTTAATTTTAATACCTGGGCAAAAATCCCCTTATACCTGTTACTGCTGGGGATAATGTTTTTGGGAATAAGAGGTCGAATTACAGAAAAATCGCCCATAAGGGTTGGTACTGCCTACTTCTGTGGCAATTCTTTTTTAAACCAGATGGGCTTAAATCCCGTATTTACATTTATGCGGAGCTACTTTGATTTGCAAAACAACAAAAACAAACCAATAGACCTGATTGATTCCGAATTAGCAAAAAAAGTGTTACAGGAGCACCTGGGGATTGAATCCGGGAAATTCGAATCTCCGGTTTCTCGTGTTATTGAGGTAGATTCTGTGGCATCTAACAAGCCTAATGTTGTCATTATTATCATGGAAAGTATGAGTGCTGCAAAAATGGCCAGGCATGGAAACAAAAACAACCTCACACCTTTTTTAGATACCCTATCTAAAAAATCAATTTATTTTGAGAATACTTATACCAATGGTTTTCATACTTTCAATGGAATTTTTAGCACCCTTTTTTCATTTCCGGCCATTTACAGGCAACATTCATTAAAAAAAATGAGAAAATACAACGGAATAAGTAGCACTTTAAAGGCCAAAGGGTACCAAACCGTGTACTTTACCACCCACGATGGACAGTTTGATAATGTTGAAGGTTTTTTAATAGACAATGATTTTAACAGGGTAATCAGTCAAAAAAACTACCCCGCCGATAAAATAGAGACAACACTTGGCGTTCCTGATGATTTTATGTTAAAATTTTCGTTACCTGTTCTAGATGAGTTGAGCAACAACGGAAAACCTTTTTTTGCAACTTTTATGACAGCAAGTGATCATGGGCCCTATTACATTCCTGAATACTTTACCCCTAAAAACCAGGATATTAAAAACCAAATTGTAGAGTATGCTGATTGGTCCCTGAAAGAATTTATCCATGAGGCCTCCTCAAAACCATGGTTCAACAATACTTATTTTATTTTTATTGCCGATCATGGAGCACCTATGAACCCGCAATACGATATCCCTCTTGATTACTACCACACGCCACTAATAGTTTATGCACCTGAAATAATTGATAGCACTAAAACAGTAAGCTGTATTGCTTCACAAATGGACGTATTTCCCACAATTATGGGACTTTTAAACTTACCCTATCTCAATAATACCTTAGGTATTGACTTACTAAAAGAATCGCGACCTTACACTGTTATTAATGGTGATGACAAACTTGGGGTAATTGACAATGAATTCTTACTAATCCTCAAAGATGGTGAAAAACCAAAGTTGTTTAAATATCGCAACCTGGACAAAACAAATTATGTTGATCAACTTCCTGATAAGGCAGCCGAAATGGAAATTTATGGAAAATCGACCCTACAGGTGTACCAGGATATGATGTTAAACAACCAAACTTATATAAAACAATAACAAAAAGCCTGAAGTTAATGAAACTCCAGGCCTTATTATTTCTTTAACAGAAATTAATGCTCGTCATTGTGTTCCTCTTCATCGGTATCATGTTCTTCCTGTTTTTTCTTACCTGGTTTAAGTGCTGATTTGCCAATTGATTCTCGCATGCGGGTATCTGCTTCGGTGTTCATCATTTCATGATAATCATGAATGCTTAAATTACCATCAATAAATGCAGCAGCCATGGCTTTTTGAACTTTTTCTTCAGCTTTAATCATATCAGCCTTTGCCATTTCGGCCTGCGCCTTGGCACGCTCGGTTGTTAGCACTGCATGAACATCTCTACCAACCTGAATATCAGACACGTCAATAGAAATTATCTCAAAGGCCGTTTCTGCTCCTAAACCTTTTTTCTCAACCCTGTCGGCTAATTCAAAAGGGCTTTGTAAAATATAATAGTGATCCTTTGACATCCCAATTTCAGAAGCAAGACTTTCATTCACTCGTGCAAGCACAGTTTCTTCACTAGCACCTCCAATAATATTTCTAATATAGGCTCTCAGGGTTATTTTTAATTTCATGGTTAACTGCACACCGTCCATTGCAATGCCGGTAACCCCATCTGTTTCAACTACCCTGGGTGTGATAGCTGCATCAATTGCTTTTTCCACATCAATACCTGCCAAATCAATGGCTGCTATGTCTTGAAACTCAAAATCCGGAAGCTTTGCTTTTCTTGCAGCCACAAAAGCATCAACCGTTTTTGTTACATCACCATTTGCAAGGTAGTGTTCTTTCAAATCATTAATGGTCATTTCTTCATAACCCGAGTTGTGAGCCGTAATCAGTGCATCAACCACCTTTTCAACATCCACTTCGGCCAAATATTGCGAAGCAAGCGTTTTTAAATCAACATCCAAATCAGCATTTTTTGCTGTTATTAAGGCATGCATAACTTTTTCAACATCAACTTTAGCAAGAAATTGTGCAGCCAGGTCTTTTAAGGGAATGTCCATATTGGCATTGCTTGCCCTTACAAGTGTGTTTACGACAGTCTCAATATCGACCTGTGCCAAATAATGATCTGCTAATTCCCTTGCATCCAGTACTAATCCTGCATTTTTAGACTTAATAAGGGTCTTTAAAATTAGTGCTTGAGGCACCTGTTGCCATCTCATTATAATTAATGTCAGCCATGACACTTTTATGCCAGATAATCTGGCCTCGTACCAAAGACCTAATGGAATGAAATAATAGAAGAAAAGAATTAGCCCAGGGCCCAGGATAACAGCTGCAATAATCAGAAAAATAAGCATTCCGTTCCCCATTTTATCAGATTCATTGGTAACATCGTCCTCTTGCCCACTAAAATCGACATCATCAAGCGATTCCAATTGTTCAATGCCCTCATCAATAGGCTGCAGCTCATCTTTTTCCTGGCACGAACTGCTGATTATCAGCGCCAAAAAAAGAAAAACCAAGCTGAAGTATTTCAATCTCATATTTTGGATTTATTAATTTGTCAACTATTAATTACATTTTTTATACAATTTATTACAAAGCTAGTAATTTAATAGCAAAATACAACAAAATTCAAAATAAAATTAAACAAAATTCAAAAAAACAGGATTTTTTGTCAAACAGATTTGATATTCTGGCCTGGATGCAACCTTTTTTTTGGCATTAGCTGGTTTACTTTCAGTACAACACAAATTAAAAAAGACGATGCTATGAATTATCAATCAAACATTTATTTTCTGATTGTTTTGGTTTTGTTAATTGTCACCTCTTGTCAAAAAGGTGATTCAACCACCCCCGCAGATGATTATAAAGATTACAAATTTGAAGAAGCCGAAATTACTGGTTCAATTTTTTATATCGCTCCTGTTAATGGTTCACCTAATGGTGATGGTTCAGCACAAAACCCATGGAGGACTTTGCAGGAGGTTATTGAAAATGGTTTGATTGAAATGTACCAGCACAGCGAAAACAGCAACCCTTCGTCAAACCTGCTTCTTGTTAATGAAGATGCCCCTGTAAAAGGCGACGACAGATTACTGCAAGGTTGCTTTAAAATAGGGCTCACTGAAAAACGCCTAAGCCTATTAAAATTAAACATTTACATAAAAGAAGTTGTAAAAAAGTGCAAAGGTTTTTAAAAAAATAGTAATTTTTCCTTGTATTAACTTTATCTTCAAGTAACAAAAAACTAATGATTATAATGCTAACCAGAGGCACATCATCTACTTCATTAGCTTCAGCTCGAAGTATTCTTATACATCTTCGCTTTGCTAACTGGTAGCTAATGTACCTCTGACTTTTTCAGCAGGCCCTAAAATAGACACCAACCATAATGATGCCATTCAAAGTTATTCGCAGGGAACAGACAACTCGACAGGAACAGGTGTTTTATACAACAATGTTATTCGAGGTAATTTAATACCAAACCTCCATCAAGATATTAAAAAAGGTATTGGTATAACTAAGCGAATATAGAGAGCGATCTCATGAACGCAGTGAATAATGCCGAAGGATTAGCATGTTAGGGAATTTTAATTTCCGTTACATGATTACCATTCGGTATAAAATCGGTATTACGGTGCTCTGCACCTTATACCAAACCGCTATCAAAATGATAAAAAAGGCATTGGGATAACTAAGCGAATATAGAGAGCGATCTCATGAACGCAGTGAATAATGCCGAAGAATTAGC
>JBNKJW010000095.1:0-7199 GCA_050291445.1 Bacteroidales bacterium
GATGCTCGCTGCATTTACTCAGCGATCGAGCACGTGGCGCGGTCAGCAATCGAAGAGCGCCCAAAAGTTACGTTTCAATATTCTTAAGAAGTAAAAATTTTCCTTCGAATGGACTACAACGGTGGCGGTATGAAATGTTGCCGATTGCGGGCGATTTCCTGTCAATTTACGCGAAAGTTGAAGCGGGCTGCAACCCTTGAATAACCTACTATCCCGGCAATTTTTTATACCGCGTGTTGTATGCTGGTGTTCATTATTCAAAGCTATCAGTATCAAGTTTTTACAAATCTAATATTTTATCTTAACCAAACTGCACTGACCTTGATACGGAGTACGAATTTATTTTGTTTTTTGTGGGAGGGAAAAACCTAAACCGCCCTTAAAGTCGGTAACAGGGATGGCATTTGTTAGCTCTTTGGCAAGTTTTGGTTTAAGCCTGGCTCGTGCGACTTGCCAATGTGCTAACAAATAGTGTGGCAATCTTGCCAATTACTCCAATAACTAATTTTCAACAAAGTACCGTAATTTGCATTTATTTTGTATTATAATCCTAATTTATCCATCTCGTCTTTCAGATATTTGGAATCTTCTGCATGGTATCTTGGTACAGAACCTACTTTTTGCATTTCTTGCATCCATATTAAACTTTGTTCGGCTGGCATTCCAATAGGAATACCCAAATAAACAGAATCTCCAAAGGCTTCTTCATAATTATCAATTATCCATCCTTCATTTTTGAACTTTTCAATCAAATCACTTAAAAACAATGCAGAAGTCAAATTGAAATGGAGCAATATTGTGTGTTTTATCTGTCTGTAATTATTCTTTAAGGAGAGCGTATTATAATACTCTGCCATCTCAAACATATTATTGATGTAATAATCTTTAAATCCGCTAATATCAGCATCTGGATTTTGTTTTAGTCGCTCAATTAATCGCATATTTATATACCATTCAGCATTGTCAATTGTAACCCAGCCTTGTTTATAATTATTTTGGTGAAGAAAATCATTCAAACTGTCTCGTTTTGAAATGGTATTACCTCCATTTAAATAGGGGAATCGAAATATTTTACTGTAATTTTCATAGTCACTTATTAGCGAATCACATTTTTGAATATCCTCAATATATGTTTTACTTGTCATTGAAGAATCGTTATAATTGAAATGGCTATACGTATGGTTTGCAATTATATGACCATCAGCATCCCATTTATGCAACAAAAGTTTGCCTTTATCGCTATTCATGCTTTTACCTGCAACAAACCAGACTGCCTGAATATTATTATCCTTTAGTTGCTTTCTTATCATTGAATTCCATTCTGAATTTTTGTACGTAATTCTGTCTTTCGTAGAACCGTCATCAAAAGAAAATGCAATATGAGGTTTTTCCAACGTGTTGGTTTTATATACCCACTCATTAAAAAAGTCGTTTAAGTCAACTTCCGATGATTCCTCAATGGCTTTCTGAAAATCTGACGTCTCAACAGTTTTTCCTATGTGTTTTATGCTGTAAAAACGAATGGCATCCCAGAACCTTTCATCTCCTAATTTTTCTTTTAGCAGATGGATTACATATGCCCCTTTAAAGTAAACTAAGTTTCGGTCGTCTTTTGATGGATTGTCCCAATTCTCAAAAACGAGCGACCTGTCATTTCCTCGATTTTTAATTCCTTCATATACCTTGCGGTACGATTCTATATTGGAGTGATAATCTTCTTTGCCAAAACGATATTCGTTGTAAGCTGCTGACAGAAAAGTCGCCATTCCTTCATTAAGCCAAAAATGATTCCAACCTTTACAGGTTATTTGGTTGCCCCACCATTGATGAGCCATTTCATGTGAAATAAGATTAGTTTCGGTACTATCTTGCAAAACCATTTCCCCATATTTATCTTTCAACATCGAAAAGCCCGACATTTCCTGGTAAAATTTACCAGTTAGTACTTGGGAATAGGTAGATTGAAAATATTTAATACCAGATTTTTCTTCAAAAAAAGAAATCATGCCTGGGGTTTCCTTAAAAATCTCTTTAATCTGTTCTGTAGTATAGTTTAACGAATAGTATTTAAGTTTTACTCCATTTTGTTTTTCTTCTGCTTCATTGAATTTCCCAATCGCAAATCCATAAGTGTAGCTGGGAGATGCTGTACTAAGTTGATACGAATAAAGAACTTTATTGCTCTTCTCCTTCTTATTTACCAATTCTCCACTTGCAATACAAGATTTACCAAAGGGAACCGCAATGTCCAACTGAAATATGGCTTTATCTTCGGGTGAATCATTACATACCATCCAATCACTCGTGAAATAGCAAGTGTAGGCTTTATTGTTTTCTTTTTCGAAAATTAGTCCTCTTCTTGGCTGTCCCTGATAGTCAACAACTATCTTGTTTTTCAAACCGTTCCTTTTTGACAGGTAAACAATCAAATCTTTCTCGATTTTCTTATAGCCTATGACATTATTCCCATTAACATTATCAATTTCAAGGTTGCCTGATTTAAAAATTACAGAATCCGCATTACTATTAAGCTGGAAATTAATTATAACTGAACCTTTTATAGTGCTTTCTACGATATTAGGTTCAATTGATAAATGATAGCTTGTAACATCGGGTTGAATATTTTGTGGGCTTACTTTGCTGGATATTAATAGTAAAGCAAGTGCCACAAGAAATGATATAATATTATTATACATGGTTAAGAAAGTTGTTTTCAGTTGATATTCGCTATTTTTTTTTTATGACTCTCATTCTATCATTCATATCTCAATGCTTCTACTGGATTTCTTTTGGCAGCACTCCAACTTTGCCAACTTACTGTCAATAAAGCTATACCCATTGCCATTATACCTGCTAATAAAAAAATCCACCAACTTAAATCTGTTTTAAAAGCAAAGTTTGCAAGCCACTTATTTATTATGAAAATTGCTGCAGGTATTGATATAACAAATGAAATAACCACCCACTTAACAAAATCTTTATTTATCAATACCATGACTTCAGATATTTTTGCGCCATTGACTTTTCGCACTCCAATTTCTTTAGTGCGTTTTTCAAGCAGCATAGTACTTAAACCAAACAGCCCTATACAAGCAATTAGAATAGCAATAAAAGAAAGCACTTTTATTATCTGTGCCAAATGCACCCATTTATCAAATTGTTTTTGATAATGCTCATTAATCCATATATAGTCGAAGGCATTTGCGTGGTGTACTTTGAGCCAAAGCTTTTCCAATTCTTTCAAAGTATTTAATGAGTTAGATGCATTTATTTTTAACAAGCTATATCCATTGGCATGTTCCCAATGTAGAAACATCGTTGGTTCAACTGGCATATCGGCTGACTGATGATGAAAATCCTCCATTACACCAATAATATGTCTATTGGAGTTTCTTGTCTCCCAGAAAATTTCTTTACCAATTGCTTCTTCGGGGGAATTAAACCCGTAGGCTTTTCTTAATGTTTCGTTGATTATAGTTGCCGTGCCATCTGCGGAAAATTTTTCGGAAAAGTTTCTTCCAGCTAATAGCTTATGGTTGAAAAGGGGTATATAATCATAACTCACAAAATTCATTCTGCAACTGACATTCGCCTCCTCGTTTTCTCCAGAAACCCTGGTAGGCATAAACGATGATATCGTGCTACCTGGTATATAACTTGCAGCACATATCTGACTAATTCCCGGAAGTTTTAAGGCTTCTTGTTCAAATACATCCCTATCTGAGTTGACATTGTCTTTCTCCGAAAAATACGCACTTCGAATAGCCAGTATCTGATTGGTATTGATACCTTTATCGATATTCATTAATCCATTAACCTGCTTTGATGCAAACCAGGCAAAACAAATCAGTACGATAGAAGCACTAAATTGAAGAACAAAAAGTGTAATCCATGGTGTTTGTTTTTGTTTTACAGATTTAGTTCGATTAGAAAGAGAATTTATCAAGTTCTGTTTAATGAGTAAACCATAAATAGAAAGACTTACTGCAAATGAACCAATTACCTGTAATGTTATTATTAGAATCCAAAAGATAATTTTTAAAAATCCCGGCAAAACAATTTCGGGCATAATACCAGAATTTTTCAAACTGAAATTTAATCCAACAAACAAAACTATTGAAACCACAAGTGCCAATCCATTTAACATCAATGACTTTTTAAACAGTTCTCCTAAAATACTACCAGAAGAAGCACCAAGTATTCTTTTAACGCTAAATGCTGCTTTGTTATTCAAGGCACTACCAATGCCAATATTGATAAAATTCATCCATGCAATACCAATTATCAATAAAGCAATTAAAATTCTTAAAAGCACATTAAATGAAGTATGATTACTATCTATATAATTTGTTTGACCATTAAGGTGTATATTACCTAATCGTTGTACACTACAAGTTTCATCTTCTTCTCTCTTTATCTCTCTGCCATTGTTTTGTTCTAACGTGAACAAATCGCTGCCAAATTGCTCAATACTTACTGGATGAATAGTTTTAAAATAAGTGAAAAAATTTTGCCAACACCAAGGATTATCTTTTGTATACATTCGATGAACAAGAATATTTTCAATCGAAAAAAGAACATCGAACCGTAGATGGCTGTTTTGTGGTATATCTTTAAAAACGCCTCCAATTGTGTAAGTAATCCCTTTCTCATATGAGCCGTTTATAATAACTGTTTTTCCTACAGGATTATCGTTTCCAAATAGTTTGTTGGCAAAACTTACAGAAACAACCATTTGATTTTTGTGTGATAAGACTTCTTTTACATTCCCTTTATCGATTGGGAAGCTTAGAATATCGAATAACTCTCCATCTGCAAAATAAGCTCTCTCTTCAAAGAAACCTTTATCATCTACTGTAATCGTAACACCCCGATAACATGGATGTAAACGGGCTGATTCTTGAATATAACTCAACTGGTCTTTTGCTAATGATGCTAGCATTTTTCCTTCGGAGGTTTTTGTACGATAAATACGTTCGCTATCATTATTGAATTTGTCAAAGCTATATTCCGATATAGCATATCTCCCAACAAATATACAGGTTACAAGTCCTAATACTAAGCCAATTGTTTGTATTGTACAGTTTCTTTTATCGTTTTTGAAATATCGTATTATTTTCATTTTCTAATCGAATAAACATATAACTACAATTATAGTTACCATTTTTTGTGCCATTTATGTAATTATCTGTTTATGTTAGGAATATGATTTTTGACTTATTGCAAGTGTAAAATATTTTAACATAAATTGTCAATTATTCAGACAATCAATCTGGCGGGGGTGGGCAAAAAAACAACTCTTTTGTAAACTTTGGTTTGCAGGGCTGGCTTGCAGCGGTTTAGCTTCGCTGAGCTCCCATTGGTCGGTTGCAAATGTGTTGTTTTGTGGGCAGGATTTCCCCTTTCTTTGCGCGGTGGGAGAAAAAACAAAATAAATTCCCTCGCAACGCAACGCCTTATCAATGGAGCACTAATCCAATCAATCCTTTTTCTGTAATTATTTCAATTTTCTTTTATTGTATCAATGTGTCGAGTTGCGTTTTCCACACTTGTATACAACGCCTCGAATATGCGTAGTGCGGGATTTCAAGGCACTTAGCTATCAAACCGCTACATTGTTTATTAAATGCTTTTACTTTCAAATTTACCACATCTCCCCGCATTACGTATATTTATTGTTAGGCACTGGCGGTTATTGGTATTAATTTGTTTATCTATCAAGTTTTCACTGTCTCTCAATCCAGCGTTGGAGCGGGACGGGCGAAAAGGCTCTTTGGCAAAATTTGGTTGTAGGGTTGGCTTTGTGTGTTTTGCCAATGTGCCTTGCAGCGAAGGGATGGTGTGATTATGAATTTTCCTTTTATTCACTGATTTGATTCGTTTTCGAGTATAAATATCCATTTCCCGAAATTTTTACAATAAAAAATATTGAGATAACTAGAAAACCAAAATAAACCATGATAAAATGAGATGACATTGATTCAAATGAAAGGTTACTGAATATACTGGATATTTCGGTAATTTTGATATTGAATAGCCTTAACAAGGTATAAATAAGCAAATCTATTCCAATAAATATCAAAGAGTAATTTCGGAGATTGCGAGACAGAATATTTATTCGATTTTTACGCCTGATTTTATCCATAACAACTTTATTAAAATCAGAATTTTCCATATCCAATTTGCTATTAGAGAGAATACTTTTTGCAAATTCTTCTGCTTTTTTGTTTTCCATTATAGTAAATCTTTAACCTCTGTTTTTAATTCTTGTTCTAATACCAGATACATCTTTTGCCTTGCACGGTGTATTTTCATTTTCAGGTTTTCCTTTTTTATGTTTGTTATCTCAACAATTTCTTCAATTGAGTTCTCATTTAGATAGTATAAGGTTAAAATTAACCTGTCTTCAATATTTAATTTATCCAAAGCAAAAGTAATGTACTTTTTTCTGTCATCTTGCGATAAGGCTGAATATACGATTTCAATTTTTGCTACTTCAATATTCTCAATCTTAGAAAAATCGTTATCCTTTTTTATAAGCTTTTTTCTTTTTGCTTTTGTCAATGCATTATTTACAACTATTCTATAGAACCATGTAGAGAATTTAGAATCCTGCCTAAACTTTTTCAAAGAATTAAATGCCTTTAGAAAGGAATCCTGAACAATTTCCTCGGCATCTTCACAATCATTTATTATTCTAAAAGCAATTGAATAAGCCATATCCTTATATTTATCAATAAAATAAGAGAATCCTGAATAATCACCGTTTAGTACTTTTTGAATATAAAGATTGTCCATATATGTGGCTACTTTTTACCTTCTTTTTTGTTGATATAATGGTAAATTGTTAAGCCAATACCTCCAAATATCATAGCCAAGAATGCCGGGAAAGCTTCGTTTAGAAGCACTTCTAGCTCATTGAGTAAAAAACCTAAGAAAAATCCTAAGCCAATTCCTATTGAAAATAACCCCCACATTAAAGGGCTGTTAAATGCACTTTCCTTTTTAGGCATTGATAAAATATCAACTCCTTTATCAAGTAGCTGGCTTCGTTCTTTAATTTTTGCTTTTTGAATGTAAAAAACAATTAGAAGGATGGTCATGGGAAGTACTCCTAACATTAGAATCATACTTATCAAATCATCTGCTTTCATATTACTATATTTTAATGTTTTTATATTAAACTAATTCTTAGACTA
>JBNKJW010000096.1:0-67993 GCA_050291445.1 Bacteroidales bacterium
ATACTTCGAGCTGAAGCTAATGAAGTAGATGATGTGCCTCTGGCTAGCATAATAATCATTAGTTTTTTGCTGCTTGACGGTAAAGTTAATGCAAGGAAAAATTACTATTTTTTTAAAAAAAACTTTGCATTTTTTTACAACTTCTTTTATGTAAATGTTTAATTTTAATAGGCTTAGGCGTTTTTGAGTGAGCCCTAACGAAATATAAGTGGAATTTAATTTGTCTGGATAAAATTTAACCCTCATACTCTTAATTTTAAGATGAAATTATCAGAAACCTTTCTTATAGAACATCCTCATGCCAATACAAAAATACTTTACTTTTGATTCATTGATATTACCAGGAGGAACAGCGATCTCAATAATTAATTTCTTGGTCTCATCAAACTGAAGTTCAAGTGTTTTACTTAATTCGTTAATTGCATTATCATATATAACATCCTGTTTTTCGTTATCCATTCTTAGCTTAATATGGATATCTTTTTTGTAGTCTTTAGAACAGACCGAAACAAAGTAATTTCGCCCTTTCATAAATGTTAACACATACTGTTTTGTTTGTCCTTTTCTGAATGATTTACTCCAACTAAACTTCTCATCAAAACTTGAATCATCAGGAAATGAACATTGCTTAAAAGCTTTTGAATTGGCACAATTTTGAGCAAAAAGAAGCGATGAATAAAATATGGCGATTATTAAAAAACAAGTTTTGTAAAACATGAATCTATATTTTAAGGTTTAGTGCTTAATTATCTTTGTAGTAAATAAGCATTCCAATACAAACAGGCTTTTTATCAGTATCGCTGCCAAAAATAGCTGGCAAGGTTATCTCAAACAATATTTTATTTGTAAAAAGCATTGAAAATTCAATACTTTGCGGCTCATCAAAATCTTTTGTGTTATCAAAAATAACTTCGTTTTGATTAACTGCACTTTTAATTTTGAATTTTAAAGCTGTACCATTCTCAGAACATACTGCAAAATAGTAATCTTTCTTTCCTGGAAGAGTCATTACTAGTTTTTGGGTTTTTCCAACCATCATAGGAAAACTCATTGATTTTCCTGTATCTTCATAATCAATATCAAAAGGTTCTTTACAAAGTCCGGAATGAATATTTTTATCATTGCAATTCTGACTGAGTAATGTAATTGGCAGATTGAGAATTAAAAGTGATATAATTGTTATTAGTATCGTTTTCATAATTGATATATTTATTTCTAAATAATGTGGTTTAGGAGATAATTCATGCATTAGCCATTTTTAATGTTTTCCTATATGAAAAGCATTAAACTACAATTCAATATAGCTATTTCGTATTTCGTTAACAGCAGATTTTAGTTTTTTATATTGCTCTTGGTTAATCGTTAAATTGCTGCTACCACCAATCACAATTTTACCATTGGTTTTTTCTACATTGGTTTTAGCAGTTTTTTGAGGAGTAATTGTTTCAAAAACTTTATTCAGCTTTTCTATATCATCAAGCACTTCTTTAACATATTTGTTTTCATTTTGCTGATATGCAAAGTCTCTTAATACCTCAAATGATAGTTTTTGCTCTGCAATAGCTTTTGCAAGTGCACTTTCAGGGTCAACTTTTTCGATACTATTAAGTGCTAAGTATAAACTTTCAACAATTCCCCCCATAGAAATCAATGTTAAGATGCCTTCCTTTTTGTTTTCTACAAAGTGATTGTATATCATTTTGTCGTATTCCTTTGCCAAATTTTTAATTGAGTCTGCATTATGCAGGTTTCTTTTAACACGGTTATGTTGAATGTTGTTTAATAAATAGCTGACCTCCAGCTTCTTGCTTAAGTCCTGAACTGCAAAAAACAAATTTGCAGAATTGCTTAATTCATCATAATATGTACAATATCCCAAATCAGCAGTATAAATGCCTAAATTTATGGCCTGAGAGGCTTGTACAACATAATTCTCAGATTTGGCAAAGTCATTGATAAGTCCTGGCTTGTATTTAAGGTCTGCTTCATTTAAAACATCAATGATTTCTCCTGGAGATGACACAAAGTAGATCACATCCTCAGACTCATCAATAAATACAATACCTGTATCGGCATTCTCTAAATCAACTGAATCCTGTTCTTCATTATTATTTTCTCCTCCGGAACAAGATAAAAAAAGGAACATCAAGGTTGTTGAAATAAAAAAAAGGAAACTTTTCATAATATTAAAGATTTAGTTTTCAATATATCTAACACGTTATAAAACTTTTTTGGTAAATCACCCAATAATAATATGTATAGACACAACCACATTGTCCACATTATAATTAAATTAAACCATAAAGTGTCCATCAAAAAAGCCATAACTTTTTTTTGGGGAGCATAGAAATGGGCTCTTCCAAACATGTTATCAGGTGTATGAAAAACAGGCTCACTTTTCCTTATAAGATGGTTTTTGTCAATTTTTATCTGGGTTGAATAAAGATTTTCTCTTTTAACGGTTCTTGCTATCGCATCATTTGTGTGTTTATTCTTAAAATTAATAAATTTTTCTTTAGAACCAAACTTTTTAATAGTTTGCTGCATCAACTGATCTTTTTTATTTACTAACGAACTAATTTCATCAGACAAATATCCTTTGGTTTTTTTTAAAAAACTCAGCGCCCTGTCAATTTCACTTGCATTTGAAAATTCGCCAAAAGCAGGAAGTTTTAACATTGCTTTGTTTGAAATATGAGCAAGCCCATTTTTAATTATTGATGCCTTACTGGTTGAATAAGATGACTTACAATCTGAGAGCTTATTGGTTATAACCGGAATTAAATGATAATTTATGTATGAAAAATCACTTATTTTCTTTTCAATAGGATATAAAATTTTCTCATACTCATTATTTTTAAATTGCTCTACAAGTAAGGCTTCCAACCCCCATCTTGATGCCATTAGGTCACCAACAACAGGTGTATATTGGGGCGAAGAAATGGAATAATGCAAATCTTCATAATCTACAACTACTCCGCTTAACAATAGTTGGGGTATCAGAATTAACGGTATTGTAATATAAATTGCAATTACGGAACGCATAAAAGCTGAAATAACAAGACCTAAAAGGTTTGCAAAGGATGAAAGTGAGAACAACACCAAAAATAGCTTGATACCAATATCTGGTATTTTCAAAATAAGAACACTAAGAATAACATATAATGCAGTTTGAACAAAACTCAATAAAAGCAGGAAAAATATTTTTGAGTGCATATAAGCACTTCTGCTCAAACTAAGAAAAGATTCTCGTAATAAAAGTTTTCTGTCATTTATTATTTCTTCAGCACTTACAATAAGTCCGATAAAGAGTGAAACAATAACGCTCATGAAGAAAAAAGAAGGCATGTTTTCATTCAAGGAAAAAACGTAGCTGGCTGTCCCCTCTTCTGTTAAATGGGTGTTTTTGGTAAAATAGCTCAAAATGAGCGCCAAAACAGGTGCAATGAAAAAAGAAATAAGCATGTATTGTTTATCTCCGAGTTTGGCTTTAAAGTTCCTACCAAAATAAATAATGGTTTGATTAATTTTAGTAGGCCTATGTAAATTAGTTCGAGGTAAGTCCATTGGCTCTTTCTTTACATCGCTTAAGGCTTCCCCTTCTTTTTCTTCGGTATAATAGCTATGCCATTCCTGAGGTGTTCTAAGTCGTTCATTGATGATCTCACCAAATTCATCCAGTTTTTTCTCTTCTAAAAGCCTGAATATTTCTTCAGGAATAAAATAGCCATGTTTAGTAAAGCTCTTAAAAATATCAATTTGACCTGTTTTGTTCCTAAAGTAATCAAAAACTTCAGCAGGAGAACCAATATAAGCAGGATAGCCACCTTTGTCTAGAATAATCAATTTATCGAAAAGCTTGAAAATATCCGAAGATGGCTGATGAATATTAGTAATTACAAGTCTGCCCTTTGTTACTTGTTCTGCTAATAAATACACAATTCTTTCTGCATCAGCCGAAGACAAACCGGATGTAGGTTCGTCGACCAGTAATATTTGAGGCTCGCGAATCAACTCTAATGCTATATTAAGTCTTTTTCTTTGACCACCACTTATAAGTTTTTTAAGAATTGAACCAACTTTTAAATCTCTTACATCATATAAATCTAATTCAATCAAAAGATTATTGACTAATTCTATATGTTCAGCTTTTGTGTAATTTGAATAGCAAAACTTCGACATGTATAAAAGGTTTTCATACACTGTTAATTCTTCAATCAATGAATCATCCTGGGGCACATAGCCTATTATACCTTTTAATTCTTTTCTGAAATCACGAAAACTCTTTCCATTTACCAATAGTTCTCCCTGTTTTGGCTCAATATTTCCGTTTAAAATATTAAGTAAAGTGGTTTTTCCTGAACCACTTCCGCCCATAATGCCAATAAACTCAAAAGATTTGGCTTCTAAACTTAAGTTATGGATGCCATTAGTGCTATTTCTGAAAGTAAATTCAATGTTTTTTGCTTCAAACTTAATGCGAGTAGACTTTTCAAATTCAGAAGAAAAAGAAGCTAATAACTCGCTATAGTAAATTGTAGGAATGCCTTCTGCACGAATCACCGAGTTATGTGAAAAAATGTATAGGTGCCTGTTATACAATACATTTTCATTAAATATAAGCTCTTGGTCTCCGTCATAGGTAAAAAGGTAAAGATTCACACTTTTAATGTGGAGAAAAGTTATTTTCCCTATTAATTGTTTGCGCTCAATGAAATTAACATCTTTGGGTACAAAACGGGAGGAGGAGATAAATAATAACCTGTTTTTATTTTTTACCTTATGCAATAGGTTTGAAATAAAAGCAGCCAAATCAGTGTATTCATCTTTATTAATATTAAAGATGTTTGCAATTGTCTCAGCAGCAATACTTTGCTCGTTTTTTTTGAGTAGGTTATTCCTGCTACTTCCCGAAAATTTGAGAAACTGCATCACATGTATAAGAATAAATACACGCATTTTTTTAGGGAGCTGCTCTTTAATGTCTTCGCACAAAGAGATTAGTTTTTCATTGTTGGCGTTTTGTGCATCTTGAAATTCGATTAAACTTAGCTCGATGCTATCATAATAGTCTATGACATTTTCTAAATGGTATTCCGTTTCAAGAAAGGTTTCAATGAAGTTTAAGGATTCCTCTTTGGATAACTTTTTGTAAAGAACTGAAATTATAGAAAACAACTTTATTAATGCCTCTAGAATTTCTTTTTTCATAAATTAACTTTTTTAATATGTCTTAAACGTAATTACAAGATTGGAGAAATAAAATTTCACTACAAGGTTTTAAAGTTATTTTGTAAAGTGAAAGCTTACTTTTGATCCATTTTCTAAGTTTTCTATTTTTAATTGCCCACCATGTTTTTCCATCACTTTTTTTACAATAGCCAGACTAATTCCTAGATTAGTCTCTGTATAAAAAGATTGTTCCGGATTATTTATTACTTCTTCAGAAAAACCATCTCCATTATCAGCTATTTCACATATAATTTCAGTATCGCTGACCTTTGAACTAATGTTAACTACATCTTCATCTATGCTCACATCAATTGCATTATCAATCATAAACTCAAAGCATTTTGAAATAAAATTATCATTGCCAACTATTTTTAATTCATCAGACAAGTCATCGATATTAATAGCAATTGCCTTGTTATTAATTTTTCGGGTTAAATTAGTAATTGCAAACAATATAATCTCTCTTAAATTTATCTCCTGCTTAATTAATTCTTCGGGGGCAATAGACGACACTTCGGTTAGCATTAAAGTTTTATCTGTAAAACGCTCCAACCTTTGAACAGAAAAATCTAACGGGTTTATGTATTTCTCCAAGCCTTCAATTTTATTTTGTTTTTTTAATAAATATAAAAAACTAGTTATTCCATTTAAAGGAGTTCTTATTTCCTGGCTTATTAAGGAAAGAATATTTGTTTTGACTTTATCCATGGAAATTAGCTCTTTATTTGCCTTTTCAAGCTCATCTTTTGCAGTTTTCAGCTCTTTTGTTCTTTCGTTTACTTGCTTTTCGAGCCAATGATTTACCTCTTTTAATTTTTCCTTGCTCTTTTTTAGTTCCAGATGGGTTTCAATACGCTTTAGCAGCTCTTTATCATTAAATGGTTTAGTTACGTAGTCAACTCCACCAATCTCAAACCCCTTGGTGATACTCTCAATATCAGTTTTTGCTGTCAGAAAAATGATGGGGATATCTTGCTTCCCTTCAATTTTTTTAAGTGCCAAGCACGTATCAAAGCCATCCAATTCTGGCATCATTATATCTAGTAATATGAGTTCAAAATTCTCAGATTTAACTATTTCTAAAGCATCCTTTCCTCTTAGGGCATATTCAACCTCATAATTATGTTTAGCTAACACTGTTGCCAGCACTTGAATGTTTGTTGAATTATCGTCAACAATAAGTATCCTGTCCATATTCCCGGAATGATTTGTTTATGTATAAATAGTCTATTCTTCAGTAAATTTATTAAATAATAACTTAAGTTCATTCTGCAAGGCTTCTATTCTTTCAATTTCAAAACTCTCCAGCGCAACTTCCAACAATTTGCCTTTTTTTTCCAAATAGTTATTTCCATGTTTTTCTCCAGCTATAATTAACTGTTCTGAAAATTCTTTTTCGAGCTTACTGGTTCTTACCAATTTTAGCTGGTTCCATATACTTAAAATATTTTCCTTTAAATATTCCATTAACTCGGCATTTTCTTCCACTGTGAAAATTTCATCATTCTTGTTTTCATTTACGGCATCTTCTATTTTAATTTTATAAGGAATAAACTTGCTTAGCTCAACAACTAACTTTTTAATATCAACGGGCTTTGCTAGATATCCAGAAAAATTGCACTCATCAAGCATTTCCTTGTTAAACCCAAGCACAGATGCAGTTAAGGCAATGATTGGAATTTCTCGGGTTTGCTCTTTGTACTTTAAAAGCTTTGTTGCCTCATAACCATTCATTTTAGGCATTTTTAAGTCCATAAAAATAACATCTGGTAGTTCTTTAATGGCAAGATCTATGGCTTCAAGCCCATTATGTGCAACGATTAGTTCAAAATCGTATGGGGCTAAAAGACCCTCCATTACATGAATGTTGCTTTCACGGTCTTCAACCAAAAGTAATTTAGCTTTTGAAAAGTCGACATTATCAGGATTTATTTTGGTGTTTGCCTTAGCAGGTTTTTCTATATTGTAGACTTTGATGTTTGGAATTTCGACAAAAAAAGTTGATCCTTTTTCCGGTCTGCTTTCTACCCGTATAAAACCTTTTAATAGTTCGATAATTTTGCGTGTAATTGCCAGCCCCAAGCCGGTTCCTTCGTAGTTTCGCGAATCGTAATGATCGGATTGACTAAAGGCTTCAAATATTTTGGTCTGCTCACTTGGTTTTATGCCTATTCCTGTATCTTCGACAGAAAATATCAATGTTTTTTTTTCATCTTCTGTTTTCATCACTGCATTTACCTGAATATAACCTTGTTTAGTGAACTTAATTGCATTGTTAATTAAATTAATAAGGATTTGCCTTATCCTTAATTCATCTGATTCAATATAGTCAGGTACTTCTTTGTCAATTGATAAAGAAAAGCTGAGTCCTTTTTTCTTTGCTTCGGCATTAAAAATATGTTGTAAATCTGAAAAAAGGTTTTTAATATCAACAACATCGTTTTTCAAGGTCATTCTTCCTGCCTCAATTTTTGATAAATCCAGAATGTCATTAATCAGAGACAACAATGTTTTAGAACTTGCTTTTATAGAATTGAGGTAACTTTCATGTATAGCATCCTGTGTTTGTTTTAAAAGTATTTCCGAAAAACCGATTATCGCATTCATCGGTGTGCGGATTTCGTGGCTCATATTAGCCAGGAAAGCACTTTTTGCTTTATTCGCAGATTCTGCTGCTTCTTTGGCTATTTTTAAGTTTTCTTCTATCTTTTTTCGTTCGGTAAAATCAAAAATGATATTATGTAAACGTTCTATATCCCCATTTTGCTCGTATTGTGCTTTACTTGTTACAATTAAATCAAGCAAATTACCCTTTTTGGCTATTAATGAACACTCTATAACTAATTCTCCTGTTCTGGCAAGTTCTTCAAACATCCTACTATAATAGGGCCAATCCTTTTCCCTAATAAAATTACGAAAGTGCTTCCCTATAACATCTTCTTTAGAATAACCTGTCAATACAGTAAATCCAGGATTAAAATCAATAATATTTCCTACAGTGTCCGTAGCCAAATACGCTATTGGTGAATTTTCAAACAGGCTCCTGAAACGTTTTTCACTATCAATAATTATTTGTTCAGATGCTTTACGTTCAGTAATATCTTCCCCAATTCCAAGCAGGTATTTTACATTACCCCAGCTATCATGAAGTGGCATTTTTATCGTATGAAGGATTTTTTCACCATGCTCAGTATTGACAATTTCTTCAGGAACATCTATATATTTGTCATTTTTAATAACTTCCCAGTCGGCTTTAGCATATTTTTCTGCTTCTTCTTTATTAAAAAGATCAAAATCATTTTTATTTAATACCTGCACAGGAGTAAGTCCCAAAATTTTTGTAAAACCTTTGTTGATTTTTATAATATTTAAATTAACAGGCTCCTTGATATATATAGACAGGGGTAGATTATCAATGATTTTTTCTAATAATTCTTCATGTTCTTCCATTAAAGCCTTGTGCTTAATCCGTTCGGTAATATCAGTGATAATTGCAGCATATATAAACTTTTTTCCATTAGAATCTTTTATTTCATAAAAACTCGAAATAACTGGAATTTTTTTACCTGTAGCAGAAGTAAGCTCTAATTCTCCGTTCCAATAACCCTTTTCATGAAGTTGAGGCAGTGCCACATTTCCAATAATCTCATTAGAAGCATTTGAATAAATGGATGTGAAATTGGTACTATGAAATTTCTGCATGTTTTGTTCTTCAAGCATACTTAGTAAAGCATTGTTCATATAAACAATGCTTCCATTTAACGATATCATCTGACAACCCTGAACCGAAGATTCTATTAACGTTTTATAGACTCTTAAGTTTTCTCGGGTAACAAATTCCTGTGTAACATCTCTTATTATAAGAATAAACCCTGTTATTTCTCCTGTTTCATCAGTTATTGGGGAAATAGAACTTTCTATATTAATCTCAATTCCATTTCGATCAATAAGAATTGTAGGGCTCTCTTTATCTATATATAACCCACCATCGATGTATTCCTCAACAGGGGTCTTTTTTTTTACTTTTGTATAAGTATCAATAAGACTTAAAATTTTGTTAATATTTCGACCATGGGTTTCAATGAGGGTCCAACCAGTGACAAACTCTGCAATTTGATTCATCTGCTCTATGTTTCCATCTTTGTCGGTAACTATGATTGCATGCTCAATAGAATCAAAAATTATTTTCAATCGCTTAGGATCGTCACCATTTATTATTCCAATTTTATTCAAAGAATTTGTTTCTTCATAAAACCCTAAAAGTTTTTTTGCTCTATTTGCTGCATTTGTTTCTAGTACTGTCCCATTTATGTGCAAATAGATAATTCCTTTTTTTTTATGGTTATACCTGATTTCTATTTCAAAATTACCATTTGGAGAAATCAAGTATTGTTCAAATTCCTTATTAAATCGGATAATATCTATTGAATGAATCCTGTTCATCCAACTTTTGTAGTCAATTGTTTTTTCTTGATTTTCTGAATTTGTATAGTCGGACCAATTATTAAAAAGCTTTATTGTTCCAACTTCAATATCAAATTCAAATAGCTTAAACCTTTTTGAAGTGCAAATCAATTTAAGAAGAATTTCTTCTTTTTTCATGTCTTTGGTTTGATATTTAGATTAGCTTTATTTCGGGCTTTTACACTCAAGAATAATGAACGAAATACTAAAAGCACCTTACTTCAAAACTTTTTTAGTTTTGCTGATTAACTACAATAAATATATAAAAAAATCTGATTCCACGGTAGTTTACCACAAAGTTTGTGTCGTTTTAATAAAAGCATGAAGCTGGAAGCATGCATCGCCTTTGGCAAGCCTATGGCAACAGATGGGAGTAGAAAGAAAAATGATACAGAAATTGTCTTTCCTTCTTACTTCAATCTTCCAACCTAAAAACTTATAAACAAATAATTTTAGATTAGTGGTAAACGACCGCACAATCATTTTGTGTAATTTTAGAAACAAATCACAACATAGGTGAGAATCAGACAACTTCTTGTTAATTAATTATATTTATTGTAAATTAGGATTACGAATAGCAAGTAGTCTATACCAAAACTAGCAAATGACTTGAAAATCAATTTGCGGTCGGTGTAAACTAGCTCATAATCGTATTAGGATTAATTCATTTGTTAATAATTTATGGAGTTATTGAAATTACTTTCAGTTGTTAAAAACTTCAAAAATCAAAATAATGAGTGTTGAAGGGAGTATTCCTGACTGGAAAAAAGGCTATGAAATTGGTGTCAATGATGTCGATTTTCAGCATAAGTATTTCCTTAAGCTTATTAAACTATTTTACCTCAGGGGTAATTTAGATATGCAAAAAGAGTTAGTTGTCAGCCATTTGAATGAAATAATCCTTTATGTCCGGTTTCATTTTTGCAGCGAAGAAAATTTAATGGGGCTACACAATTATTCTGTATATCAGCAATATAGGTTGAAATATGTAGAGGGCATTCAGATCTTGTCTAATAAGTTAGGTTTGCTTAAACTAAATGAATTAGGTGTTAGTGAAATTGTTCTTTTCATGATTGATTGGTTTCTGGAACACACCATAAAAGAGGATATTAAATTATTTCCATTTTTTAAAAACAGGAGTATTTACGATAGTGAAAAGTCCCATCAAATAGTTATATAATTATGAGATTAGGTTCAAACTCACCAGATTCCATTTTCATAATAGCTGTAGAAGCAAAAAACCAGGAAGTTTTAAAGAAAATACTTCTAAATAAAGGATATCATGTCAAAACAGCACGAAGTTCTTCGCTCGCTTTGAAAGAAATCAAACAAACCCCACCAGATTTAATTTTACTAGATTTAAATGGAGTAAAGGAGGATAGTTGTAAAACCTGCAGGAAAATAAAAAGTAATGAGAAAATTAAGGAAATCCCAGTTATAATTATTGACTCCGCTATTGAAGCATCGGAGAAAGCAAAAGCTTTTGAAGCTGGCGCCATAGATTATATTACCAAGCCATATCTTGCCACTGAAATACTTGCAAGAGTAAAAAATCACATAGAACTTTTTAAAAAACAAAAGTATTTAAATGAACAAATAAAGGCCTGTACCATTGAACTAAAAAAGAGCCACAAGAGATATGAAAAATTAATAACTAATATCTGCGAAATTATTTACCGATATGAGCTGAAACCCATAAAAGGTTTCAGCTTTATTTCTCCAGCGGTTTATAAAATAATGGGTTATCTGCCACAAGAATGTTATGATGATGCAGATATTATCATGAAACTTGTTCATCCGGATGATAAGCACCTTATTGTGAGTTATTTGTTAAAGCCAAAAAAAACAAAATCACTTACAGTAAGATGGCGCCGAAAAGACCAAACAATTATCTGGACAGAGCAACGAGATACTCCTGTATATGATGAAAAAGGAGAATTGATTGCCCTGGAAGGAATTGCACGAGATATAACAAAACAAAAAGAAGCAGAAGAAAAGCTGTTGAATAATGAGACAAGATTAAGGGAAGCTCAAAAAATGGCTCAATTAGGGTATTGGGATTGGGATATTAAATCAGGAAATGTAAAGTGGTCCGAAGAAGTTTATAAGATTTTTGGGCTTAATCCAGATGAATTCGTCCCTCAAATTGACTCAATCCTGGAGTTGTCGCCTTGGGCAGAAGATCATGAACGCGACAAAGAGCTCATCCAGAGAGCAATTAAAAGTCATGAAATTGGAAGCTACGAACAACGGTTTCTTCGTCCTGATGGTAGCACTGGTTATTATCGGTCAACCTTTCAAGGTGGTTATAATGGCAAAGGTGAATTGAACACCATGCAAGGAACTGTGCAGGATATCACAGAACGTAAACTTGCTGAAGAAAAACTTAAAGCTAGCGAAGAAAGATACCGAATATTGTTTGAAAACATGAATGAGGCTTTTGCTTTGCATGAAATGATTTTTGATAAAGAAGGAAAACCTTATGATTATAAGTACTTGGACATCAACCCAACATTCACCAGGTTGACAGGCTTTAAAAGAGAACTTGTTATTGGGAAGACTGTTAGAGAGTTAATTCCCGAAACGGTAAATGACCCGGCAGATTGGATAAATAAGTTTGGAAATGTGGTTCTTACTGGAAAAGACATAGTTATTGAAGATTATTCAGATGCGCTGGGGAAATGGTTCAGGGTGCATACTTTTAAAGCTCAAAAAAATCAATTTGCAGTTGCTTTTAGCGATATTACAAAAAAGAAAGAAATTGAGGAGAATATTACTAAGCTAAATGAAAATTTGGAAAAAAGGGTCGCTGAAAGAACTTCTGAACTTAAAAATATTAATAAATTATTGAAGGAAGAAAGAGATAAGGCACAAATGTACCTGGATGTAGCTGATGTAATCATTCTTACTCTTGACTTGAACTACAATGTAACCATGATTAATAAAAAAGGTTGCGAAGTATTTGGGTACAAAGAGTCTGAAATGATTGGAAAAAACTGGTATGAACACTTCATGGATAAAACAGTCAAAAAAGAAGGGCTAAGGGATTTTTCAAGAATGATTAATCAAAAAAATGAACTACTAAAACATAGTGAGAATTATATCATTACCAAGAGAGGGGAAAGGAGGTTGATTTCATGGAGTGATATTGATATTAAGGACAGCAATGGAAAACCAATTGGAATGTTAAGTTCAGGTGAAGATATTACTGAACGAAGCGTTTTAGAAGATGGTTTAATTCAGGCAAAAATAGAAGCTAACGAAGCAAATAGGGCAAAAAGTGAGTTTTTGGCCAACATAAGCCATGAGATTAGAACCCCCATGAATGCTATTCTTGGTTTTACTGAACTACTGTCAACTCTGGTAAAAAGCGAACTTCAGCAAAGTTATTTAGAATCGATTAAATCAAGCGGACGAAGCTTGTTAACACTCATAAACGACATACTTGACTTTTCAAAAATTGAAGCCGGAAAAATGGAGCTTGAATACCAGCATGTAAATCTCTATGCCATTTTCCAGGAAATGAGCACTATTTTCTCTCTAGAAATAGCAGACAAAGGGCTTGAATTTATCATGGATATTAACCCTGAAGTACCTTCGATAGTTTATATTGATGAAATTCGTTTGAGACAGGTATTGATTAACCTTTTGAGCAATGCAGTGAAATTTACTGAACAAGGGCATGTTAAGTTAACTGTTACAAGCAATGGTAAAATGGTAGATAGTGATAAAAAATTCTGCAATTTAATTATTAAGATAGAAGACACAGGCATTGGTGTTCCAAAAGATTCGCAGGAAAAAATATTTTATTCATTTACACAGCAAGATGGGCAAAGTGTTAAAAAGTATGGAGGAACCGGGCTTGGCCTGCCCATATCAAGAACCCTAACTAAATTAATGAATGGAAGTATTAAATTGGATAGCAAAGAAGGCAAAGGGAGCACTTTTAAAATAGTGTTTAACAAAGTGGAAATTGCTGAAACTATTCCTGAATCTCAAACCACTGAATCTATTGATCCAAAAACGATAGAATTTAAAAATTCCAAAGTATTGATAGTGGACGACATTGAAGATAACCGAAATTATCTTACCGTTGCACTTAAAAAATATAATCTTCATCTTTTACAAGCCACCAACGGAAAAGAAGCGTTAAGCCTTATGGAGAGGGAGCCCCCTGATTTGGTAATTACTGATTTATGGATGCCTGTCTTGGATGGAATGGTGCTACAACAGCAGCTCCAAAATCACCCCAAATTAAAGGAAATCCCAGTTATTGCTGTTTCGGCCTCGGTAATGAAAGATACTTTAAGCAAAGTAAAAGAAAATAATTTTGCAGGTTTCTTAAAAAAACCATTTAGAGTTGGTCAGCTTTTAAGCGAAATGATAAAACACATCCCTTATAAAATTGTTAATAATGATAAGGAAAAAGAAAAAAGCCAGATAGAAAAAATAGCTAAAATAAAACTGGAGAATATTGATGCCTTTCTAAATGCTTTAGCCAAACTTGATAAATTACACAAACCATTAGTCAATCGGCAACCTATTAAAGATGTAAAAAACTTTGCAAACATTTGTATTTCAGTGGCCGATGAATTTAATATTCTCATTTTAAAAGAATATGGGAAATCATTGAATGGGGCAGCTAACAACTTTGATATTGATTCTTTGCTTAAGCAAATTAAATCATATAAGCAACTAATAACTAAAATTAAGGAGCACATTAGTAAAACAAAATAGAATCGTCATTTTTTAATAACCTGAGTTCAACATAAAATATTCAACACAGAAATCCGGAATTATACCAGATATGTGCTAAAAATGCAGAAAGAATAGCGGGCTATTTTGAGGGATTTTTCTAGAACTATCCCGATAGTCCTTCAAGAATTTGTTGCAATTTCTGCTAAAAATTAATTCAAACTGTGTGAATATTTTTAATCGAACTCAGGTTAATAAGAAGTATTTCTATTTGTAGGGCAATTGTTGATAAACTTCGTAAAGCATCATAAAGCATTTTTTTTCATGAAGCTCAACCTTATGGCTGGTTAAAAAGCTCAAGCCCTTATCGGTTAGCCCAAAACATTCGGCATAATGTGTTTTTAAAACCAATTGCATTTATATTTTAGTCCAAAGGCAAAATATAAATGCAATTAGTATAATTTGCGAAATATAAACTTCTATCCCTAATCATATTAGGTATAAGATTTGAGTATGCAGATTTTAGACACAAGTACTAATATGTCAGTATTTTAAATATCTCCATGGAGAATTTTTGACTAGAATATAAAAATTAAGGGAATTGAATATTTAATAGACAAGTAATCAACAAATATTCTAAAAATCAAGTTTTACTTTCATCAATTACTGTTAGGTTAAAACCTTTTATTAAGTCCTTTATCTCGTGATATTTTCAATATTTATTGCTATCTTTATGTATAAGCATATGATAGTCTACTTTTTATTTATTTTCATGATAAAAAATAATTTCTATTAACTTTGGGTAAGACAAACTAAAAATACAAACCAATGCATACAAAAAGTAAAATAAGTAAGCTCAATCAACTTAGTGCTTGTTTAACAATCTATCTTATAGGTGAATACATTTTCCACGGGTAACTTTTCACTAGCAAAACAAGCTCTTACCGACTAGTTTTATCCATCTCTATTTATAGATATTAAGGTCTTTAAATTGAAAGATGGATCTGTAACATTCACTCTAAAAATCAAGATATTATGGAAACAAATATGCATAAAAAATTGACAAAAGAGGAAGTTGCACAACAGGCGCTCAATATTTTTTACAATAAATATCCTGGATTTTTGGAAAAATACGGCGAAAAAGAGAAACAACGTTCTTTTGAAGATTGGATGTATCATCTATCTTACCTGGAATCGGCCATTTTGGCCAATGAGCCAAAACTTTTTACCGATTACCTGGCTTGGTGTAAAATGTTTTTCAAAAGCATAAAATTTCCTTTAGAGCATGTGGTAGAAAGCTTGGGAGTTTTGGTAGATATTTATGAACGGAACCATTCAGAAAACTCACACAAAAAGATCAATTACCTTAAAACTGGCCTGCATGCTTTTGATGAACTCCCAGGCGAAATAAACACGTTTATTGATGTAGGCTCAAAGTTAGGAGTGTATATAGCAAAGAAAATTATAGAAGCACATGATGGAAAATTTGGACCGAAAGCGAAATTGGCAAAGGAGCTACCTTTTACTTTTATTTGCCAACTTATTAATGTTTTGCAGTTAAATCAAAATCATGGATACAAAAGATAAAATATTGATAATTGATGACGAATTACTAAACCGAGAAACATTAACGAAAATATTTTCGGAAGCTGGTTATCAGGTATCTACTTCTGGGAATGAAAAAGAAACATTCGAGATTTTGAATAAAGAGCTTCCTGGGTTAATATTACTAGATATGGAGCTTGGCAACGAATCCGGGCTTGACCTATTAAAAAAGATAAAGAAGGAGTACGAATTTAAACACATATTCATTGTCCTTATTTCTGGAAAGATAATTTCATCTGAAGAACAAGCAAATGGAATTGAGCTCGGAGCCGATGGATATATTACACGCCCTATTGCAAGAAGAGAGTTGGTGGCTAGAATCGAAGCTTTTTTTAGGCACAAAAGAACATTGGATAGTTTAAGAAAAAGTGAAGAAACGTTAGCTGCCACTGTTGAACAATATAAATTTTTATTCGAAAATGCTAATGATGGAATTATAGTTCATGATTTAGAAGGTAATGTAATTGATGTTAACCAAAGAATGTTGAATTTTATAAATCTTACTAAGGGTGAATTTATCAAACAAAACATCCAGGAAAGACCAATAACCAGTAGTGAAGAAGAACAAAGAAATAAGAGAGCCTATAAACAATTATTAAGAGAGGGATTTGTTGAATTCGACACTGAATTTTTAAAAAAATCAGGTGAAGTAATTGTGGGCAATGTATCTTCCAGAATAATTGAAATTGGTAATAGAAAAGTTGTTCATACTATAGTTAGGGATATTACCTCACGTAAAATTGCTGAAGAAGCTCTGGTCGAAAGCAGGACTCGCCTGATTGTTGCTCAGCAAATTGGAAGGGTGGGTGATTTTAGATGGGTTTTAGACAACAACGAAGTAACCATTTCGGAAGGATTGGAAGATTTATTGCAATACAGCAAAACAGAGATCAATAATTTTGAACAACTAAATACCCTAATTCACCATCCGGAGGATCGACAAAAAATCACTCAATGGCTGAACAGTAGTGTCGAAGCCGGTATTGGCCGACTAAGTCCTTTTGAATACAGAGTGGTTAGGGCTGATAGGAAAGTGCTCCATGTGCGCTCAATGGGAGTAGTTGAAAGGGAAATGGGCAAACCTGTAAGAGTAATTGCAACCATTCAGGACATCACAAAGCGCAAAAGGGCAGAAATGGCGGTTAAAAAAAGTGAAAGTAAGTTGAGGGATGTGATAGATGCAACTCCTTTTCCGGTAGCATTGGTGGATACAAACGATGATGAAATTATCTACTGGAGCCAAAGTGCAAAAGAACTTTTTGGGCATACCGCACCTACTTCAGCTATTTGGTATGAGTTGGCGTACCCAGATCCTGATTATCGGGCAGAAGCAGTATTCAACTGGAAAACTCAACTGGAAAAAGCAAAACACAGAGGAGAGGCTATAAACACTGGCGAATACAAAGTAACATGCAAAGATGGTTCGGTGCGTATTTGCGAACTACATGCCAAATTTATTCCTGGCAACCTGATTGTTACGTTTAATGATATTACAGAAAAGAAAAAAGCCTCTACAGCACTTATAGAGAGTGAAGAACGCATTCGCTTATTGCTGAATTCAACGGCTGAAGGTATTTATGGAGTAGATCTAAACGGAAATTGTATTTTCATTAACGTTTCGTGCCAAAACATGCTCGGTTATGCGCCTGATGAAAACCTGATTGGCAAAAACATGCACTTGTTAATGCATCACAGTAAAGCAGATGGAAGTAGTTATGCTGCAGAGGAATGCAGTATATCAGAAGCCTACAGGAAAGGAGGGGGTAAACATGCTGACAACGAAGTGTTTTGGCGGAAAGATGGAAGTTCTTTTCAGGTAGAATATTGGTCTTTCCCTATTTACAAGGGAAATAAATTGATTGGAGCAGTCGTCACCTTTATCGATATTACAGAAAGAAAAAAAGTGGAAGATGCTCTTAAAAATAGCGAGAAAAAATTCAGAAGTGTATTTAACAATTCCAATATTGGAATGACACTAAGAGATACAAAAGGTAAACTCATTGATGTGAATAAGGAATTCGCAGACATGTTGGGTTTTGAAATAGAAGAATTATCCGAAATGAATTTTGCTGATTTTACGCACCCAGATGACATTTCAAAGGAAATTACTTTAATAAAACAAATTCTGAATGGAGAAATTGAAGACTACCGAATTGAAAAAAGATACATAACAAAAGAAAAAAAAACTATTTGGATAGACATAGTGGTAACTGGCAGAATAAATAATAACGGTGAGGTTGATATGCTAATGGGAATGGCATTGGATATTACGGAAGGAAAGAAAGCAGAAGAAGCCCTTCGACACAGTGAGGAAATTTTCAGGCACTTTATGGAGCATAGTCCTATTTATGTATTTTTTAAAGATAAAAACATCCGTTCGTTAAAGCTGAGTAAAAATTTCGAGCAACTACTTAACAAACCCTTAACTGAACTAATTGGCAAAAACATGGATGAACTTTTCCCACCTGAACTTGCCAAAAGCATGGTGGCTGATGATATTCGTATTCTGAATGAAGGCAAAACCGTTGAAGTCGATGAAAAACTCAATGGGCGTTTTTATACCACTATCAAATTCCCTATTATTATTGATGGAAAGGCGGAATATTTAGCCGGTTATACAATAGATATTACCGATAGAAAAATTGCAGAAGAAGCAATTGTTGTTAGTCAAAAACGCTATCAAACCCTTTTTGATGATTCACCCGTGCCCCTTTGGGAAGAAGATTTTAGCGAATTATTTAAGTGCATTGAGCAAATTAGAGCCACCAACGTTTCAGATTTAAGGGTCTACTTTGATGCAAATCCGAAAGAACTTATAAATTGTTCACAAAAGGTGAAAATCATTGATGTAAATGAGGCAACACTTAAACTTTATGAGGCTGAAAACAAAGAGGAGCTATTGGGTAATCTTGAAAAAACATTTACACAAAAATCATTAGAAATGTTTAAAGAAGGGCTTTTAGCTATCACCTCTGGTAAAACTGATTTTCAGGCAGAGAGCGAGGTAAGGACATTAACAGGTGAACCCAGGAATATTTTTTTAAAATTGATAATTGATACAGAAGAAACAGGCATTTATAAAGCATTACTTGCCACTATTGACATAACAGATCGCAAAAAAGTGGAAATGGAATTAAAAAAACACCATGAAGAACTTGAAGAGCTTGTAAAGGAAAGAACCAAAGAACTTGAAGAAAAAAATAACTACCTGGAGAGGGTTAATAATGCAATGATTGACAGGGAGTTTAGAATAAAAGAATTGAAGGATGAAGTACAGTTCCTAAAAGAGAATAAACGTTAAAAAAATCCTGAAAAATGAAATTTGGTCTTAAAGAAAAATTATTCGGCGGATTTAGTATTGTTCTTTTATTATTTGTTATCACCATAATAGTCTCTCTTAAAAGTGTCTGGACTTTAAAGAATAATATTGAATTGACGCATGACCATCCTCTAATAGTTACCCGGGCGGTTCTAAAAATTGAGGTATTAACAATTTCAATGCATCACTCAATGAAAGATGTAGTGTTATCTATGAATAAAAATGAACGGGACCATTACATATTAGTAGTTGAGGAAAATGAGAAAGAAGCTTTAGCGTATTTTGATATTGTACAAGACAAAATTTTAGGTAAAGAAGGACAGAGAATGGCTGCTAGAGCTAAAGACAAATTTTTGGGATGGAGAGTGATAAGGAACAGAGTTGTTGATTTAATGGATAACGCAAAAGTTGAAACAGCCCGGGTTATTACCCAAAATGGAGGAAACTATTATGTGCAAACCATTACTTCCCAACTTAAAGAACTTGAAAATTATGCTGGCAACAAAGCTGATGAATTTAATCATAACTCCATGCTTATTGCTAGAAACACACGTAGTATAACTATAATAGTTTTTTTAAGTAGTGTACTGATAAGTGTTTTTGTTGTGGTCATCTCCCTTCGCTACTTGTCAAGGCGCCTAGCCTTATTACAAGGTGCGGCCATAATGCTTTCGAAAGGGGAATTTGATGAATTGACAAAACCCTGGAATGCCAAGGAAATTGACCATTTTGTGGAGGGGTTTAAAGAAATAAGCATGCATCTGAAAAGATCTCAAGATTCATTAGAAGAAAAAATTAAGGAAAGAACCAAAGAGCTGGAAGAAGCCAATGAGCAATTGATTACCTTAAAAGAGAACCTGGAGTTAAAAGTAGAGGAAAGAACCAGAGACTTGGCAAATCAGGTAAATAAACTGGACAAAAGCCAACAAGCCATGCTCTTTTTAGTGGAAGATTTAAACGATACTTCAAAGAAACTCAAAGAGAAACAAGAAAAATTAAACAATGTGAATCAAGAACTGGAAGCATTCACATACTCTGTTTCACATGATTTAAGAGCTCCATTAAGAGCCATTGAAGGTTTCTCAAAGTTTCTGTTAAGCGATTATTCCGAAAAACTAGACGAGGAAGGAAAAAGGTTTATCTCAGTGATTAGGGACAATACAAAAAAAATGGATCAGCTAATTACTGATTTATTGCGGCTTTCTCGTGTTACCAAATCTGAAATGACCTTTACAAAAATAGGAATGGCACAATTAGCAGCAGCTACCTACAATGAAATTGCTACCGAAGAAGAAAAGCAAGCGTTTGAATTCATTGTAGAAGATATACCTGATGCCAAAGGCGATACTACCTTAATAAAGCAGGTGTGGAGCAATTTTATTGGCAATTCACTAAAATACAGTGCGAAATCAGAACATAAAAAAATTAATATTGGTTATTTAAATGATGAAAATTCAATTACATACTTTGTAAGGGATTCAGGAGCAGGATTCAATTCAAAATATAAAGACAAGGTTTTTGGTGTTTTTCAGCGCTTACATAAAGATAACGAGTTTAAAGGAACAGGTGTGGGACTTGCTATTGTAAAAAGGATTCTTGACAAACATAATGGAAAAGTTTGGGCAGAAGGAGCAGTTGATAAGGGAGCAACTTTTTATTTTTCATTACCTAAATAGCAAAAAAAAAATTGTAAATTTAAACATACAACAGAAAAATTATAAATAATGCAGACACAAAATAGTAGTATTCAATGGCCTTAAATGAAAAAATAAATATTCTATTTGCTGAAGACGAACCCATTGATCAGGAGCTTGCTGAGAGAGCCTTGAAAGAAGGAGGAGTTTTATTCAGTTCCAGACGAGTAGATACTGAAGATGAATTTGTAAAGGCACTAAATGAATTTATGCCGGATATTATTATTTCTGATTATGACATGCCAACCTTTGATGGAATGTCTGCACTAAAAATCATCCTCAAAAAAAACAAAGATATCCCATTTATTATTCTTACAGGAGCAATGAACGAAGACATTGCAGTGGATTGTATGAAAGCGGGGGCAGATGATTATGTAATCAAACAAAGTTTAAATCGTCTGGCTCAAGCAGTTGAGTCAGCCATAAAAAAAAAGGCTACCATTAAAGCCAAAAAAATGGCTGAAGCTGCATTAAGGGATAGCGAACAGCGATTTCGTTCCTCCTTTGAAGCTTCTACTATAGGAATGGGAATAATAAACGAAACAGGGTATTTCTTGTCTGTAAATAAAGCGGCTTGCGAAATGTTTGAGTATTCTAAAGAAGAATTTCTCAGCCTTAATTTTGCCGACATTACTCATCCCGATAATAAAGAGCAAAACATAATTGAATTTGAACAATGCATATTAGAGAAAATTGCCTTCACTTTTGAAAATAGTTATCTCACAAAAAATGGCAATACTAAGATTGGAATAACTACAGTAAGTCCTATTTTCGGAGAGAAAGATGTTTTTTTATATTCCATAGCACATATACAAGATATAACCAAAAGAAAAAAAGCAGAAAATCAATTAATTGAATCAGAGCGCAAGGTCAAAACATTGCTTGGAAACCTTCCGGGGATGGCTTATAGCTGCCTTTATTCCCCCAATTACACCATGAAATATGCAAGTGAGGGGTGTTTGGAATTGACTGGTTATGAGGCGGATGAGCTTGTTGATGACAAATTAATTGCTTTTGGAGAACTTATTCATCCAGATGACAGAGACAAAGTTTGGGAAGTGGTCAAAAAGTCAATAGAAAAAGGGAAACAGTTTGAACTAGAATATCGAATAATAGCTAAAAATGAAGAAATAAAGTGGGTTTGGGAGCGTGGAGTAGCTGTTCATTCTGGGGCCAATATTAATCTTGAAGGGTTTATTACTGATATTACAGAACGAAAAAATGCTCAAAGAAAAATTTCTGAGAGCGAAAGGAAATATCGTCTTTTGGCCGAAAATGCAGTTGACGTTATATGGCAAATGGACCTAAAGTTAAGTTTTACCTATATTAGTCCATCAATATTTCCGGTTTTTGGTTTTACAACTGAAGAATGGATTGGATCCAAACTATCAAAACACGTCACTGCCAGAGAGTTCTTTAAAATAGCGCGCCAGTTCTTATTAGCGATAAAAGACTATAAAAAATTTAAACGCATGGTTTTTGAGGCCAAAATGTTAAGAAAGGATGGTAGCGAAATTCCGGTAGAAATATCTGGCCGTCTGCTTTTTAACAAAAACGGAATGCCATCAGGACTGCAAGGTTCAACACGTGACATCACTGAGCGTAAATTAGCTAAAACAGAGATTTTCTCCATAGAAAACAAGTTAAAACTGGCAATGAGTGCAGCAAAAGAGGGGCTTTGGGAGTGGGACCTTAAAAGCGATTGGCTATACCAGGATGACGTTATATTAGGAGTGCTTGGCTATACCAGAAAAGAAATTAAAGGAGAATTAAAAAAAGGCAGTTGGTGGGTTGAAAAAATACACCCTAAAGATAAAAAAATACAAAAAGAAAAATTCCAAAAATATATCAATGGCAAGGCAGATAATTACAGTGTTGATTTTCGCATAAAAACCAAACAGGGAAGTTATGTTTGGATAAAATCAATTGCCAGGTTACAAAATACAGAGAAAAATGGGAAAAAAATATTAATTGGGGTTCATCGTGATATTACTGAAAATAAAAAAGTAGAAGAATTATTGCGCGAAAAGGAACATTTTTTAGCCACTTTAATTAACGCTATACCAATTCCAGTTTTCTATAAAGATAAAAAAGGACGTTACCTGGGATTTAACAATGCATTCATTTCATTTTTTGGAATTCTCCCAGCAGACACATTAGGCAAAACGGAGTTTGATTTAAACCCCAAAGAACTTGCTGAGCTTTATCATACAAAAGACCAGTACCTTTTGAACCATGGAGGAGTGCAAACCTTCGAAACAGAGGTGGAAGATGGCAATGGTGTAAAGCATGTTGTAATATTTAATAAAGCGGTATTTGCGGATAGCAACGGTGCTATTAATGGAATTATCGGAACCATGCTTGACATAACTGAACTAAAAACGGCAGAAAAAGAACTGGTCACAAAAAACCAGGAAATTAATGCCGCAAAAGAAAACATAGAGCAAAGCGAGAAGCGTTTAAAAGAAGCCCAGTCAATAGCAAAACTAGGGAACTGGGAGCTATCCATAAAAACCAATCAGTTGTATTGGTCCGAAGAGATATTCCATATTTTTGATGTCCACCCCTCAAAATTTGAAGGAACTTATGAAGCCTTTCTTGATAGAATTCATCTTGATGACAAAGACATGGTCATTCAGGCTTTTTTAGAACACCTGAACAGTAAAAAACCTTTTACTATTGACTTTAAAATTTATTTACCAAATGGGTTTGAAAAATACATACAACAAAAATGTCGTTCGGAATTTGGTGCCGATGGCAAAGCAGTAAAATCTTTTGGCACCATTCAGGATATTACAGTGTTAAAACAAGTTGAAGAAAAACTACTAAACCTCAATAAAGAGCTTGAATTACGTGTAGCAGAGAGAACTGCCGAAATCAGCAAACTATCCGAGGCAGTTATTCACAGCCCTGCTGTGGTAGTTATTACTGATACTGAAGGAATTATTGAATATGTAAATCCTAAGTTTATTGAAATAACTGGCTATTCTCTTGAGGAAGTTGTTGGCCAAAATCCACGAATACTTAACGGTGGATTCCATAAGAGAGAATATTTCACCCAAATGTGGAATACTATTAAATCTGGTAAGGTTTGGCAAGGCGAAATATGCAACAAGAAAAAAAATGGTGATACATACTGGGAATTTGCATCAATCTCCTCAATTAAATCCCAGGATCAGAAAATAACTCATTTTGTGTCGGTAAAAGAAGACATTACCCATAGAAAACAAATGGAAATTGAACTGAAAAGGACTAAGGAGGAAGCTGAAGTGGCTAACAAAGCTAAAAGTGAGTTTTTAGCAAACATGAGCCACGAAATCCGCACACCTATGAATGCCGTATTGGGGTTTGCCGATCTTCTTTCAAATATGGTTACCGATGAATTGCAGAAGAATTATTTGGAATCGATAAAATCAAGTGGGAAAAGTTTGCTTACGTTAATTAATGATATTCTTGACTTATCCAAAATTGAGGCTGGTAAACTCGAATTACAATATGTATTTGTTGATTTACACGATATTTTTAACGAAATGAAATCTATCTTTTCTTTAACTAGCCAAAAGAAAGGGGTAGAGTTTATAATTGATATTGCACCAAATGTACCTCTTCTGGTGCTAATTGACGAAACAAGACTGCGGCAAATTATTATTAATTTACTGAGTAATGCTTTTAAATTTACTTCAGTAGGTCATATTACCTTATCAGCCAGAGCAGAACAACTAGTGCAAAATGGGAGCAATGGTGGTTTTTGCAATTTGTTTATTGAAGTTGAGGATACTGGTATAGGGGTCAGAGAAGAATCCAGAACTAAAATATTTGATTCTTTTAACCAACAAGAAGGTCAAAGTACAAAAAAATATGGAGGTACAGGATTAGGTTTGGCCATTTCACGGCGTTTAGTAAAGCTTATGAACGGTGAGATTAAATTAAAGAGTGAAATTAATAAAGGTAGCTCCTTTAACATTATTTTCGAAAGACTTCGGTATACTAATAATAAGTCAGAAAAAAGTGAACAATCAATAATTGATGTAAAAAACCTCGAGTTCCTGGGAGCAAAAATACTGATTGTAGATGATATTGCCGACAATAGAAAATATCTGGCAGGAGCTTTAATGAATTACAATCTTAAAGTAATTCAGGCTGCTGATGGAAGTGAAGTAATGGGGCTTTTAAAAACAGAAAAACCTGATTTAATAATTACCGATTTGCGTATGCCAGGTGTTGATGGGTTTCAACTTAAAGAAATGCTTACAAAGAACAAGGACTATAAAGATATTCTTGTAATTGCCACTTCAGCCTCAGCCATGAAAAATAGCGTTGAAAAAGTTAAAAAGGCTGGATTTTCAGGCTTCCTGGTGAAGCCCTTTCAAACAAAAGAGTTGTTAGAGGAATTGATTAAACACATTCCATTTGAAAACGTACAGGAAAAATCAATTGAGGTTATTAGTCATAAAAAAGTGAGTAGTATAAACGTAAAAGATTCAACAACTTTTTATGCTAAACTCGATGAACTGGTGGCTCTTTATGCACCGTTAAAAGAACAACAAGCTATGCATGATGTTGAGGTGTTTGCTAAAAAGTGCAGTGAATTTGCTAATGAGTTTGGAATTGAGGCATTTATTGAGTATGGAAATAAACTGGAAACTGCAGTTAAAAGCTTCGATATTGAGTTAATGCTTATTCTGATTAAAAGATTTAATGAATTGCATGTAAAGGTAAGAAAATCAGTTGGTTAACAAAAATAATTAGAAGTACTTTAAAAAACCAAATTTTAAAATTAAAGCCATGTCTGAAAATGAATTTAAAGCATCTGACTTTACAATACTTATGGTGGACGATCTTCCTAAGAATCTTCAAGTTCTGGGGAGCATACTGAAAAGCCAAGGCTACCAGGTAGAATTTGCAACAAACGGGAAAAACGCCTTGACCTGGTTAGAAAAAAGAAAGTTTGACCTGATTTTACTTGACTTGATGATGCCTGAGATGGATGGTTTTGAGGTTTGTCAGAACATTCGGAAAAAAGACGACTTTAACGACATGCCCATTATATTTTTAACCGCTAAAGTTGATAAAGAAAGTCTTGTGAGAGGATTTCAGCTTGGTGGACAGGATTATATTTCTAAACCTTTTGATTCAAGTGAGCTCCTGGCAAGAGTGAGAACTCATTTAGAACTAAGAGAAAGTAAGCGTAAATTAAAAGAAGTAAACAATTGGCTAGAAAAGAAAGTTGAAGAAAGAACTGAAGACTTAAAACTGGCAAATGATAAATTGACAGAGGCTAATAAAAACCTCGATATTTTAAGTAAACAATTAATGAGCCTGGATGCTGAGAAAACAGAATTTTTGCAAATTATCAGTCATGAGATAAGAACTCCCTTGAACGCAATAAAAGGTTTTTTAGGATTGGTTAAAAACAAAGTAAAAGAAGAAAAAGCATTAAATTACTTTAACTATATTGATGAGGCCTCGTATCGTCTGGAGAGGTTTTCGATTCAGGCGTTGTTGATTACAGAACTAAGAGTTAAAAAGTACCCCGTAAAAAAAATAAGCATTGGTGTAAAGGAGGGTTTAGAAAACTTAATCTCCACAAAATTTATTAATACTTTAAATGAAAAGAACATCAGCTTCAAGTTTGATTTACCCAATGAAAATATTGAAATAAAAGCAGATAAAGAGCTGTTTTTTACATGTGTTTCAAATATTATTGAAAATGCAATAAGATATTCCAACCTAAAGGGGGAAATATTATTTAAGGCTTATACTCAAGACAATGGGGTTTGCCTCGAAACGCTTGATCAAGGACCTGGTTTCTCAAAAAAAGCCTTATTGAAGCTACATAAACTTTTTGTTTCCGGATCGGATGGTTTTAATGAAGGTAAAGGATTGGATCTTGCTGTTGTGCACCTAATAATGGAAAATCATGGGGGATGGTTTGAGGTAACAAATAATCCTGCTGGCGGAGCAATTGTAAAATTATTTTTCCCAAACGCTGAAAAGTTATGAAAAATAACACCATTTTGATAGTCGATGATAATACTACGAATGTTAAGGTATTGGGCAATCTTTTAAAAGGAAATAATTACCAGGTGGAGTTTGCCCTTAATGGCAAATCTGCAATTGACTGGATTATGAAAAAAGATTTTGACTTGATATTGCTAGATGTTATGATGCCTGAAATGGATGGTTTTGAAGTAGCTGCTATTATAAATAGTGCTCCACAAAAAAAAGACACGCCGATTATATTCTTAACGGCTAAAAGCGATGAAGAAAGCATATTAAAGGGTTTTAAATCTGGTGGTGTTGATTTTTTAACAAAACCATTTAATCATAGTGAACTTTTGGCAAGAGTTTCAACTCACATTGCACTAAAAAACGCCAGAGAAGAGATAAAGCAAAAGAACAAACTGATAATGGAGAGTATTCATTATGCTAAACTCATCCAAAAAGCACTTTTATCTACTGAAGAGTTTAAAAGAATCTTCCCTGAAAATTTTATTGTTTACCAACCTAAAGACATAGTTAGTGGTGATTTTTATTGGATACATGAACTTGATAATAAAATCATCTTTGCTGCAGCAGATTGCACAGGGCATGGTATTCCGGGAGCTTTTATGAGTGTTCTTGGAATAGCACTGCTAAATGAGATTGTTTTAAGTAAAAGAATGCTCAAGGCAGATGAAATACTTAATATTTTAAGGTCAAAGATTAAAATACTTTTAAACCAAAATGAGGCAGCACTCGAAGAAGGTATGGATATTACTATATGTATATTTGATTTTGAGAAAATGAAAATGCAGTTTAGCGGAGGACAATCTTCTGTTTATTTATTAAGCAACGGAAAACTCACTGAATTTAAGGGAGATAAACAGCCTGTAGGGGCATTTCTTGTTGAAAAAGAATTTTCAAGTAAAACAATTGAAATAAAGAAAAATGATAAAATATATTTTGCCAGTGATGGTATCAAAGATCAATTTGGAGGACCAAACAATAAAAAATTAGGCACAAAAAATTTCATGAACCTGATTTTGAGTAACCACAATGAACCGATGGTGTTACAAGGTGATAAAATTAAAGACTTCATTAAAGAATGGAAAAAAGAATTAGAACAGATTGATGACATAATGGTGATGGGAATCCAAATTTAGCTTCCTCCAATATGCTTATTGTTTTTCAGAAAACCACACCTTTAAAATTCACAAAAATCAAATAAATCTTACATTAAAGAAGCTGTTCAGTATAAATATTTCCTGTAATTATGCAGGATTGACTATATGTATAGAGGGTTGGTATTTTGACCGCAAAATACTTTATACTTTTTTTAACACCTCTTCCTTTTATTGTTAATTAATGTAACAATTTTTAAACAAACTAACCTATTGTGTTAAAGCTTTTTAAATAGTTAGTCAATTAGAAACAATTCCTTATAATATTTCGTATAAATAATTAAACAACAATCATACTAAATGTGTTTAACAGATTTTTCTAATTGTTTTTCATCCTATTAAATTGATATATTATGAAAAAGAAATATTTGATACTACTAATAATTATGAGTGCCTTGATTGTTTCTATTTCAGCAAAAGGAATAACTCCCATTGCGTCAACTCCTAATGCTATTTTGGGCACTTCATATTACAGTACTACCCAGGATGGTTACTGGCATCAAACGGCTAGTTGGAATGGGACAGGCATTCCTCCAACTTCAGGTTCAAACAATCTTAATATTACAATTAATAATAATATCACATACGATGGAGCTGTTTCAGGCGATCCCATGGATTTCCAAAATAAATTTACACTTACTGTAAAAGCCGGTGCTACACTTGAAATTTCCGCAGATGTTACTATAAATAACAATTTTACTTTTATTGTTGAAGAAGGCGGCAATTTGATTATACATGGAGACATGTCGATGGGTAATGTTATTGAAGGAACTATTGATGGGGCAGTATTAATTGATGAAGACCTCACAATTAGTGGGGGAGGAAGCAGCAGTGCTATTACAGGAACAGGTACACTTGAAGTAGGTGGAATAACAACTGACCCAAGTGGTATAGTTCTTCCAGCTCTTATCAACAACGAAAGATATCTGGTAGTTGATGGAGGGGATTGGACAAACCAGTCAAGTTGGTCAACAGCCTCAGGTGGAGCTGGCGGGGCAACAATCCCTTCAGATCAGTCAAAAGTGCATATTGAATCAGGATATGATGTTACCATACCTTTAACAGTAATGCTGCAAGATCTAAACATCTCTTCAGGCAGTGTGGTAACTGTTAGCCCTGGCGTTACACTTGAAGTTACAAACAGTATAAACAATAGTGGAGAGATTGTTTTATCTGCATCCGCAGCAGGTTCAGGAGCATTACTATACAATGGGACATCACCTGGCAAAGTATCTTTTTACAGATATATTTCTGCAAATGGATTTCAGTACGTAGCTTCGCCTTATACTAATGCCCCTTATACTGATTTTTTCACTACTCCATATGACCCTAAGAATTACAACTTTTACGAGTACAATGAAACAATTATAGGTCCGGCAGTTTATGGATGGACAATAAAAACAGCAGGAAGCCTTGAATCAGGAAAAGGCTACGCGATTTATTACAATAAAAATTATGCCTATCCATTAACAGGTGATACTATTAGAACCGGAGATTACACCATAGATGTAACAAATACAAACTCAGGAACAGCCAGTGATGATGGATGGAACCTGATAGGGAACCCATATGCTGCTAATATAGATGCAAACGCATTTTTAAATGCCAACAACAGTGGTATTATTGAAGGAACTATTTACTATTGGGATGATGATGGCAGTGATGGAGCTGGATATTCTGTGAGTGATTATTCAACATACACTCTTGCTGGTGGTGTTGCCGGAGATAATGGTACTATACCAAATGGCTATATTGCACCTGGACAAGCATTTTTCTTGAAAGCCTATAGCAATGGTGCTCTTACTTTTAATAACTCAATGAAAGCTAAGACAGCTGGAACAACTTTCAACAAAACAACTAGTTCAGAACAATCTGCAACAAAAAAATCAACGAATACAAAAACGACAGGAGCATCTTCAGAAAGCACACAAGAAGAAGGCTTTAGTAATAAAGGTTCGGACTTAAGGTTAGTACTTACCAATCAAAACAATGGTTATAATGAAACACTTATAGCATTTGATGAAAGATATACCAGTGAGTATGACAACTTTTATGATGGCAAAAAAAAGTTACAAAGTGGAAAAATTGCACTCTATTCAATTTCAGGAGACAACAGACTTGCAATTCAGGCTTTGCCATCAAATGAAGAATTAAACGTGAAACTTGGCATTATTGCAAATCAGGCTGGAACATACACACTAAGTGCTAAAGAAATAAAAAACTTCGACATTCTTACTTCTATTAATTTATACGATAAGCTATTAGATAAAACTACAGATCTTAAAAAAGACAGTTATACTTTTGAGATGCAGGGAGGGACAGATGAGGAACGATTTGTAATTAGAATGGAAATTCAGGAACAAATTTTCACAACCTGGCAAGGTTCCATAGATGATGATTTCTTTGATGTTGGAAAATGGAGTAACGGTTTGCCAAGTATCGAAAAGTCAGTAATCATCCCTTCTGGAAAAACCGCTTCGCTAAATGAATATCTACAATGCAGAGATTTAACTATAGAAGCAGGTGCAGTAATGATTGTTGAAAACAATGCTGAACTTGATATAAGTCATGACATGGAAATCAATTCAGGTAGAATAGGTAGCTGGGGAATTTTACTAAACAAAAAAGACTTAAATAAAAAAGCCAAAATAAACATTGATTTAGATTTAAGTAATTATATGCCCTTTTCTTCGCCGGTAAGTGATGGAGTAATAACAGATGTAATAGGCAAAAACGATGGTGAAGCAAACAGCTACTCGCCAATTAAGACACAATGGGGAAATATTTTATCCGAATCTCAAACTTTTGAAACAGGTAATGGATATATGATACTTCCTGATATTTATAGTAACGAAACTGTAAGTTTTAAAGGAAGCTTAAACTCAGGTACTCAAGAAATTTATTTAAATAAAGGCTTTAATTTTATAGGTAATCCTTATTTATCATATCTTGATTGGGGTAGCTCCGAATCTAATGAAGGATGGAGTTTAGAAAATAATTTCAATCCATCTATTTGGATAGCAACAAGCAAATCAAATGATTTAAATAATACTTCATTTGGAGTATACAATAGATATGCTAATATTGGAACAAATGGTGTAACAAGAAACATAAATCCAATGCAAGCTTTCTGGGTGTTTTCGGAAAACGAAACAGCAATTAGTGTAGATAACAATGCCAGAAGAATCTCGGAAACTGAAAGCAATACTCCAACTATTGATGGGATAAGGTTAACAGTTTCAGGAAACTCATATAGCGATGAAGCAATTATAGGTTTTTCAAAGGATGCAACTGATGGTTATGACTATTATGATACTTATAAAATGATGGCAACAGATTTTAACTATCCTCAATTGTACATAACTAATGAGAACAAGAACTATGCAATAAACTCAGTGGCTAATATTGAATGGGAAGAAGGAAGTGCAAAAGAATTTGATTTGATTTTTGTAGCAGGAACCGAGGGTAGTTACAATATTTATTTGAGCAATATAGGAAATTTGAATAAAGATTTAACTATAAGCATTATTGATGATAATGGAAATGTTTTGGAATTGAACAATGACACGCCTTATAGCTTTATTTACAACACACCTTTTACTAATAAATCATTTAAGGTAAGAATTGAAAAGAAAGCTCAAACAACAACAACAATAACAACAATTGATGAAGAAATAAGCTTACAAAACACTGAAATTTATAGCCATCAAAAAGATGTTTATGTTAAAGTTCCAGACAACATTAATAATGCTAAAGTCTTTATATTTGATACAAGTGGAAGACTAGTTAAAGGTTTCGATTTAAAGCCAGGCAGGAACAACTTTAAATTAGATGAAAATGGAATTTTCATCATAAAATTAATAAACCCACAAGAAGTAAATACTCAAAAAGTAATGATTTGGTAATCCCGACAAATTGAGATGAAGGGGACCTACCTTCCATTTATACAAAGCCATTTTGAAATATTGTAAATTGAAATTTCAAAATGGCTTTGTATATGCCAATTACTAACAGCGGTTCGGTATAATAATTTGATTCGTCGGTCATATCCCAGTAGATATTAAAATTGGCTAAAAAACAGGGCTGGAAGCTAGCATCGTCTTCGGCAAGCCTTGCAACCGAAGGAAGTCCGAAGAAAAGAGTATGAAGTTTTCAATTCTTCCAACTTCGGACTCCTGCCTTCTGAAAATTTATAAACAAATAATTTTGTACCAAGCGGCTATCAAGATAATTAAAAAAGTTTTGGTATAACTTAGAGAACGAAGTGAACGTTCTCATGACCAAAGGGAATAATGTCTAAGGATTAGAATTTTAGGGGATTTTAATTTCTATTATATGATAACCATTCGATATTAGATTAGTGGTAAACGACCGCACAATCATTATAAAATTTCAACAATTAAAGTTTAGTTTTTATTTTTTGAAAAAATTGACTTACTAAACCAAGTATTTCACCCGATTTTTCAATATCATAAACTTTTAGATTCTGGTTGAGTAACTCCCCCTGTTCTACAAAAAAAGCAATATTATTCATCTGTCCAAACCGAACTAACTTTTGCGCAAATTCGAGTTGTTCCTTTAAAGTTTTTTTTAAGCTTAATTTTTCCCAGGAACCAAGCAACTCTTTTGTCAACAAATCTCTTTTCATTTCATCCTGAAATACTTTTACAGCCTCGTTAAAAAGGGGGGATTGCTTTGACGAATCTAATTGCTTATAATCCAAAAATCGGCATAAAACATTAATAGTTTTAGTCGAAGTCACAGGTTTGCTCAAGAAATCACTAAAGCCCTGGTTTAGCAAATCTTCCTTGTTTATTCCTTTCTCACGGGAAGAAAATGCTATTACAGGAATATTAGCTGTTCTTGAATTTTCTTTTAATTTTTCAAGAGTGGCATACCCATCCATTCCAGGCATTTTTAAATCCAATATGATTAATGAAGGGCTAAATTTTCCTGCTAATAAAACTGCATCATTTCCATTTCCAACCTCAATTATTTCAAAATTAAATCGTGATAAAATGTGCCTTAAAATTTCTTTATTAAACTCATGATCATCTGCCACCAATATACTTGCCTTTTCAAATTTCAGGCTTTCAGCCTTAAGATGTTCCTTCAATAAATACTTTCGAGTACCTGAGTATGTTTTTATATTCTTGAAATTTATGATAAAAACCGATCCTTTATTTAAAACACTGTGCAATTTTATTATTCCTCCAAGTAAATCAACATTTCTTTTTGTAATGAATAAACCCAAGCCAATACCTTCATAATTGCGTTTCGGCGAATTCTCGATCTGTTGAAATGAATCAAATATCTTATTTTGATTTTTTTCAGCTATACCGATACCTGTGTCTTCAACATAAATACTTAAATTAAATATGTCATTATATACAGTGGTTTCCCCCTCAAATCTTACTGAAACAGAACCAGTTTCAGTAAATTTGAGGCTATTGTTTATCAAACTATTCAAAATCTGCTTTATCCTCGATTCATCTATGATAATATAATCAGGAATTTCTTTATTGACTTCTATGCTAAAACCAACTCCTTTTTTTCTAAACTCGTGCTCAAATATTTGATGCAATTCGCTTACCAACTTCCTTATATCAACTTTGTCTTCTTTTATATCAACATTTCCTTTTTCTGGTTTTGAAATATTAATTATATCATCAATTAATGATAATAATGATTCTCCACTTGACTTTATGGAATAGAAATAATTTCGCTGAAATTCATCAGTTGAGTTTTCAATTAAAATATTTGTATAGCCCAAAATTGCATTTAAAGGAGTTCGCATTTCATGACTAATATTGGAAAGAATATTGTCTTTAGCAATTGTATAATCTTCAGCAGCTTCTTTGGCACTTGCAAGACTTTTTTCAAGTAAAGTTTGTTGGGTAACATCTTGAGTAATACCCCATATTAATTGGGGACTATTAGGATTGTTTTGTAATTCTACAATTGTTTTAATATAATACTCATCTCCATTTTTATTTACAATCCTGTATCTACATTCTTTATTGTCAATACTTTGCCTAGAAGTGATTTCTTTAAAAAAATTTTTAACAGATCCAACATCTTCGGAGTGAACAACCGATAAAATTCCATCGATCGTTTTCTGGAACAATAGGCCCTCACACATATTAAAAAATGATTCGGAACGCTTAAACTCTTTTGTCTGTAAATTGTAAGTCCAACTGCCTAATAAAGCAATGCTATGAGCTCGATTAAGTTCTTTTTTTTGAGAAATCAATAGCTCTTCGGCCTTTTTTTGCTGAGTTATATCTCTAAAACTCCAAACTCTGCCATTAAGCTCATTTTTAGTCCATCTTGGCGCAGTATAACACTCTATTATGCTACCATTCTTATGAGTAACTTCTTTAAATATCGCATCAAATTGATTTTCTTTTAAATGTTCATTTGTTTTTGTAAAAAAGCATTCTTCTTCAATTCTTGAATCTAAAAAAGTAAATATATTTTTTCTTTTATTCAGTTTAACCGATTCATCAGGTATTTGCCACAACTGAATAAAAGGATTATTGAATAACAATACAGTATTGTCTAATCCGGTTATTAACAAGGCAGTTGGTATAGAATCAATAATGCTATAAATAAATGATTCAAGTCCAAATTTATCTTCAGTTTTACTTATTTCCACTTCCTTCCTTATCATAAAAGCTATTTATTAATTGCCTTTCCCTTCAATATTTTCCTCATCATAAGAATCTCGGTATCTTTTTAGTTCCAGGTGATTTTTTATTCTAGCCTTTACAAGTGGGCCACTATATGGTTTTGAAATATAATCAACAGCCCCTAATTCCAACCCCTTAGACTCATTTTCTTCCGTTGAAAGAGCTGAAATAATTATTATTGGTATTTTCATGTATTTCTTAATACTTTTTAGTTTCCTACATAAGTCATAGCCGCTAATACCAGGCATTATTATATCCAATAAGATAATATCTGGCAGATAGCCCGATTCGAGCATACTAAAAGCAATTTCAGCATTAAGGGCAACCTGGGTGGCAAAGGTGTCTCCTAAAATTTCTACAAGTACCCTTATATTACTGGCATCATCATCAACTATAAAAATCTTAGGTTTAAGGTTTGTTTTCATAATTTATTAATGAATCAAAATTTATGTTGATTGATAAAATTATTTATAGCAGATTTTATACGATCTATCTGAAACTCATAAACCGTGTTAGCAATTTTATTGAGTTCATCAGATAATTGAGTATTCTTACTTGTTTTAACTAAATTGTCAACAATGTTTACGGTTCGTCCAATATCATAGTCCAAACTTTCATTAGCCTCTTTCAAAGCAGTGACAACATCTTTTATTTCTTCTTCAGACATCACTTTTTTATTGTCACCTTTCTCTGATTCGTTCAAGTATGCTAAGTTATGCAAAAGCTTTTCCAATTCATAAAAAAAGCTTTTTTTACTCATTCGGTGATCCAAGCCACTTTTCAAGTTGGTTTCAAACTCTTTAGCCAAAATAGATAGTTTTAAAGCACCAATAGTTCCACTTGCACCTTTAACTGTATGAATTAACCTTTCAGCCTCATTTATTTGTCCATTATTGTATGCACTTTCAAAATCATTTCTTAGCCTCAAATAATTCTTTCTAAAGTTTTTTAGTAAACTTTTATAAACATTTATTTTACCATTAACTCTTTTAAGCCCTTCATCAATATTTACTCCCAGAAGTTTTAAATCGTGTATGTTATTCCCTAAATACTCATATTCTACTAGCTCTTCAGGATTGTATTCAAACTTTTCTCTACCCGAAGTCCATTTCAGAATTTTGAGGTACAATTCTTTTGGCTTAAATGGCTTAATAATGTAATCAACAATCCCAGCCTTAAATTGTTCATTTTTTTCTTTTTCTTGAGCAGTAATTGCAATAATAGGGACTATTTTGTTTTTTTGATTTATTTCTAAGGAAGCTTCAAATCCATCTGTATATGGCATATTTATATCCATTAAAATAACATCAAACTCTTTTGCCTTTGCTATTTCAATTGCTTTCTTACCATCATTAACAATGGTCAGTTTCGCCCCTTTAAAGGTTAAAAGCTCAGAAATAAGTTTCTGGTTAATTTCACTGTCTTCTGCCAATAATACTTTTAGACCGGTAAGATCAAGTTCGTTTTCATTTGAGTGTTCAGTTTTAATATGCTCCCCTTTTTCAATTCCAGTAGCAAATAATGTCGAAATTATATTTATTAAGTATTCTTGAGAAACAGGCTTACTTATAAATGCATCAATATATTCCTTATAGTCAAAAAGTTCTTCATCGTGATTATGTGCACTCATAATTATTGTTTTAATGTCCCCAAGTAAATGATTCTGCTTAATTATTTTTGCAGCTTGCGCACCATTGTGTCCAAATGGCATATCAAAGTTAAAAATCACTAAGTCGACAGATTCATTGTTTACAGCTTTTTTTTCAAGCAAACGAATTGCATCCTGACTAAATAAAATAGACTCACTTTCAAAGCCAACTCGTGTAAGTGTTTCAGAAATGACTTCGCTACCTATCTGGTAAGGATCTACTATTAAGGATGTTAGTCCTTTAAAATTCAACCTGATTTTTTTATCATCAAAGTTAGTATCAACCTTATAAGGAAGTACAAAACTAAATTTAGAACCTTTGCCAGGCTCACTTTCAACTTCAATAATTCCGCCCATTAATTCAATAAGTTGTTTACAAATAAAAAGACCTAAACCAGTGCCACCAAATCTTCTTGAAATGTTGTTGTCGGCCTGAATGTATGGTGAAAATAGTGTGCCGATTACTTCCTTTCTAATTCCGATTCCGGTATCTTTTACCACAAAACGAAGATTCTCGAACTGTTCATGTTCCTCAGTACATTCGATACAAACTTTTACATATCCTTTATTGGTAAATTTAATGGCATTATTTATCAGGTTTATCAATACTTGTTTTAATCTTAAAGGATCTCCTATGAAAAAAGTATTTTTGCTTGTTTGAAAATCGATTATAAAATCCAGCCCTTTGTTCTCTGCTTGGATTGAAAAATGTTCTTTTATTTCTTCCATTATTTTAGGGAGGTTAAAACTAACCTCCTCAATTGTAAGTTTCCCTGCTTCTAACTTTGAAAAATCAAGAATATCATTAACTAAGTTTAAAAGATCATTGCCCGAAGTTTTTATTTTATTCAAATAATCAATTTGTTTACTTTCATTTCTTTCTCTCAGCAAAATATCTGTAAATCCAAGTATTCCATTCATCGGAGTTCGTATCTCATGGCTTAGATAAGCTAAAAACATTGACCTGGTTTCCAATTTTGTTTCCAAATTTGCCATCTCTTTTCCTAATTTTATCAACCGCTGTCTTAGTTTGTTGTTTTCATCTTCAAACTCCTTCTCAATCTCATCTGGCGAGAGTTGATTTAATATAAACTCAGCATATTTTAAATTTTTTGTTGTGGGATAGAAATCCGGATTAGCTAACAAAATTGAAATTTGTATGCGTTCTTCATGTTCTTTTGATGCATCAATGAATCTTACCTTCACAAATTGGGTTTTAATTTTATCAACATAAAGAAAAGCCTGTGAAGTAAAAATTTCTATCAACAAGTAAAACCCCTCATTCTCTTTATCAATTGAAATGTCTATTTTTAATTCATTTTCATCCAATAACTCATTATGAGCAATTCCCAAAATGTTATTTAAAATAGTATTTGTCTGTTCTCTTTTAAAGTTCAAAAAATCCAAAAGCAGGTAAAGTTTATCTTTTAACAAAGAGAGTTCTGCTCTTGTTGATAGATATATATTGGTTAGTTTTTTCATTAGTATTTTAGTTTCTAAGTAAAGATTTTTAGAATATCCCTCTGCTGCTTTCTTTTGGTTTTTTATAAAGTTAATAAAAAATAAGTTGTTAAATACCTCTGCAATGTATATCTATTTAAAACCTGATTAATCAAATAGATTTGGATTTTTAGTATCCTTTAATTGAAGCACCTGTTTATATTAAAATAAAAAACTTTAAGTAACTGAATCTGATTTTTTTTTAGTACATTTATTGGACACTAAAAAAATCTAAACCAAGTAAAAATGAAATATTATAGGATTCTATTTTCTATTATATTAGTTGTTTTTTGTGATTTAGCGTTCTCTCAGGTAGATTTTTCTGCTTCGGAAGTTGAAGGTTGTGGCACACTTGATGTTGATTTCACAAACTTGTCTGTCCCCCCTGGTTCTAGTTTTTTATGGGATTTTGGAGATGGGCAAACATCTACATTAGAAAATCCATCTATTATTTACACCAACCCAGGGACTTACACCGTTTCATTAACTGTGGATGGCACTTTAACCGAAACCAAAATAGATTATATAACAGTTTACACCAAACCTACACCCGATTTTAGCTCTGTTTCAGTTCTGAGTGGTTGTGCGCCACTAGGAGTTAATTTCTCTGGGAGTGATGGTGGTAGCGCTATTACCAGTTGGTATTGGGATTTTGGGGATGGAAACACCAGCGATTTACAAAACCCTACTCACGTTTATGATGTTCAAAATACCTTGACTGTTACACTGGTAGTTGTTGATGACAACACCTGTCAGGGCTTTGTTTCAAAATCCAATTATGTAACAGTTTATAAACCCACCGCCGACTTTGATGCGGACAACAAGTTCGCTTGCGAAGGCAATATCAACGCTAGTTTTACAAATTTATCATCAGCTTTAGGTGTTTCGCCCTCTTATCTTTGGGATTTTGGCGATGGAACAACAAGTTCGCAAACAAACCCTACACACTTGTATGCCGAAAATGGTCATTATACAGTAAATCTTACAGTAACCGATGAAAATAACTGTGAGAATACAAAATCCGTGAAAGATTTTATTGTATTAGAAAGTGTTGCAGCTAACTTTGAGCTTAACACTGATACTATCTGCCCTACTGACAGCTATACATTTAATAATTTATCATTAAATACTGATAGTTATTTCTGGGACTTTGGTGATAGTACCAGCTCTACAGCAAAAAATCCGAAACACGCTTATGCTAAACCAGGAAATTATTTAGTCAGTTTAAAGGTTAGTAATAGTGGAACTTGTTTTGATACTTATACAAAAGTCATTAATGTACAGGAAGTAATCGCAGACTTTGAACCTAAAAGCTATTTCTCATGCACATTACCAGCCACAATTAGTTACAAAAATAAATCCATCAATGGTGCAACTTGGGATTGGCGTTTTGGGAATAAGACGTATTCTTCTGATTTTGAGCCAAGTATTGTCATTAAAAAAGAAGACAATTTCATTGACACATTAATTATAACAAGTAAATTTGGGTGTCGCGACACACTAATATCCGACAGTGCAATACTTACAAAAGTACCAAGAGCCTATTGCACTCCAAATGGCTTTGTAAGAGTTAATGATGGTAAAGGGTGCATTCCTCTCACAGTTAACTTTAAGGATGAAACTACTTATAGTACCGATTATGATTATATCGAAAAATGGAATTGGGATTTTGGAGATGGTTCAACCTCCAATTTACAAAACCCTTCGCATCAGTTCACTTCAATTGATGTTTTTGTGGTTACTTTTACAATAACCACAAAACTAGGTTGTACCTCTTCTACCAATACTATAGCAAAAGTTGGCGATGTGCAAAAAGCAAATTTCACTAAAGGTGCACCTGATACTATTTGTGCATCACAAAAAGTGCAATTTACTGATTTATCTGATGATCCTAACTTGGTAAATAGCTGGTACTGGAAATTTGGTGATGGGACAACTTCTACAGGCAAAAACCCTTTGCATGGATTCAAGGATGTCGGAAGCATGGATGTTGCCCTTCTTGCCTATCATAACGGGTGTCCTTCTAAGGTAATTAAGGAAGACTACATTTATATAAAAGGACCATATGCTGAAATAGACTACAGCATTGATTGTGAAATGCCTTACAATGCGAATCTTTCAAGCAAAATACTTGAGGCTAAAAGTTTTAAGTGGGATTTTGGAGATGGAAGCCCGGTAAATAACTCTATGGAGAGTCTGGTGCATACATTCGCTTCGCGAGGTGATTATATAGTAAAGTTACATACAGAAAATCCGACGAATGGATGTACTTACAATGCCGAAAAAAAGATAACTATAACAGATATAAAAGCACATTTTACAAATAATAAAGACATTGGTTGTATTAATATGGAAGTAGCCCTAAATTCCGGTACATCAATCGATGTAACTCCTGTTGAATATAATGATAGAAAAAGTAAATACCTGTGGAATTTTGGAGACAATACAGCCTTATTGCAAACAAACGAAACCGCAATCAAACACACTTTCAAAAAAAGAGGCAGTTTCCCGGTAAAACTGACAGTGCAAGATATTCATGGATGCAAAAATACACTTACTAAGTACATTAAAACTTATAAACCGCTAATAGCATTCGAAGCCAGCCAGTTTACCGGGTGTAAGCCAATGACTGTAGAGTTTACCAATAATACACATAGCGATACAACTATCACAGAATGGTTGTGGAACTTTGGGGATGGAAATACCTCCAGTCTTGAAAACCCTGTAAATATTTATAATGAATTTGACATTTACAACGTATCTTTAAAAGCCAAAGACCTAATTGGTTGCGAAAGTATTTTAGAAAAGGAAAACTATATTAAATCGCTAAAACCCTCTCCGGATTTTACCTCAAACGATCAAACAACATGTGAAGGCACCGAAATTCGTTTCAGCGCTTTAACTGATGAGAATATTGCATCCTATTTGTGGAATTTTGGAGATGGAACAACAGCTACGCTAGCTAATCCAAAACACACCTTCGCCTCAGCAGGAGACTATGATGTGTCTTTAAGTTTAGTTGATGATGCCGGATGTGATTCCTCTTCAACTGTTTATAAATTTATTAATGTACAATCTCCTCCTACTGTCGATTTTGTTGGTGATGATTTGTTTACCAATTGTTTTCCGCTTATTGTTAATTTTTCAGATAGAACAATTTCCCCGGATCTTGCGAAATGGGATTGGGATTTTGGTGACAGTGCTATATCATCTATACAAAACCCGCTTCATATCTACAACAAACCTGGTGATTTTAATGTTTCACTAACAGCTAAAACCTCCAATGGATGTGCTAATTCTTTTCAACGCAACAACTATGTTCATGTTGGCGGACCCTACGCTGACATTATAACAGAAGATACCATTTGTAAAAACACAGAAACAACCCTTATTGCCACCAATCAAATAAATGTAAATGGATTAAAGTGGTTTTTTAGCAATGGGGTTACTATTGAGAATGATACAGCAATTCATCTTTTTGATACAGTTGGAATGGTTTATCCAATCTTACTCTTAACAGTAGATGATGCTCAAACTTGTGATAAATATTTTAAGGACTCAATCTATATAAATGAATTGATAGCTAAAATAGATACAGTAGATACTGAATTTACTGGATGCCAGCCTTTAAGTGTTTTTTTTAAAAGCAAATCGACAAATGCAACTTTATGGAACTGGAATTTTGGTAATGGAGCGTTTTCCGAAGCCGAAAATGTTTACTCTTCATTTGCCAATCATGGATCATATAATGTAAGCCTGATTGTAAATGATGAGCTTGGTTGTGCCGACACTGCGAGCACTAAAGTCACTGTTTATCCGTTGCCATCTCTCGCAACATGTTCCGATACTTTAATTTGCTCTGGAGATACGGCATTCTTATCCATAAGCGGTGCGCAAAACTATCACTGGTATCCTAATTATAGTTTAGATAACGACCTGTCAGCTAATCCACATGCATTTCCTGCCCAAACAACACATTACACGGCAGAAGCAGTTGATACAAACAATTGTTTCAATTATGCTAACATTACTGTCACAGTGCAACAAAAACCAATAGTAAATATTGCTGATACAACTGTTATAATTGGAGAACCTGTTTTGCTTGATGCAACTTCAGACGAAATATCAAGCTATTATTGGAGTTCGTTATATGATATATCATGCCCTGATTGTTCTTCAATCGAGGTTAAACCAACAGAACGAACTATTTTTAATCTCAGTTATTCTGATACCAGCAATTGCTTTACTCTAAACAAAGATATTGTTATTGATATAATAGAGGCCTACACTGTAGATGTTCCAAATGCATTTACACCAAATGGCGACGGGAAAAATGATGTAATTTATGTTAGAGGCTGGGGGATGAAAGAACTCCTTGATTTTAAGATATTTAATAGGTTTGGTGAATTGGTGTTTTCATCAAATAATATTAGCCAAGGTTGGGATGGAACAAATGCTGGAAACTCGCTAAACATTGAAACATTTACCTACCAGGTGAGGGTGCAAACCTACGACAATACTATTTTAACAAAAGCAGGTACCATTAAACTAATAAAATAGCCAACAAAATGAAGGTGTATTTTGTCATTATAATAATATTAGGTGTTTTTGGATATACAAGTGGACAGGATATTCATTTTTCCAACTATTACGCTTCGCCCCTTTCACTTAACCCTGCAAATACTGGTAATTATTCAGGCAACTGGAGGGTAATGGGTACATACAGACAGCAGGGCGACAACATGGTCAACTCATACACTACATCAACTTTAGCCTATGATCGGCCAGTTTATATTCTCAATGAAAAAGCAAGTGCCGGTTTAATTTATATTTACGACAACTCAGCTGATAACACACTACTAGTAAACAAAATTTATTTGTCAGCAGGATATTTTCAGCGAATAAGCCATAACTCTTACTTACACATTGGGCTACAGGCTGGCTTTGTTCATAAAAGCTTCAATTTAAATAACTTAACACTCCCGGATCAATTTGATATAACAACAGGATTTTTCAACCCTCAAATTTCAACGCAGGAATATTTTGAGAAACAATCTTTGTCATATATTGATTTAAATTGGGGGTTAATTTGGTCAAGAAAAACAACAAATATTAATACCGAAATAGGAATTGCCATGTTTCACTATAACGTACCTGAAGAGACGTTTTTTAATGATCATGAAAAACTTAATCCAAGATACCAGTTGCATGGCATTATTAAAAAAAGCTTTTTGGATAATTTTTATTTTAAACCAAAAGCATTATATACTATTCACTCAAAATCTAATGAGTTTATAGTTGGGAGTGATGTTGGTATGCTCCTTAAGGAAAATGAAATATTGAAAGATTTTCATATTGGGGTTCATTACAGAGGAGGATATCAAAGAAACTCCGATGCGCTAATCTTTGTTACAGGCTTTATTTACAAGGATTTTGATATTGGTTTTGCATACGATCTTGGAATTTCTGGTCAAAAGATTACAAAATATACTGGCAATGCATTTGAAGTTTCGTTAGTATTTACAAGACCAGAAACAAAAATCAGGGAAAGATCAATTCCTTGCGATATTTTTTAATAAAGAAACTGTCATAAACGTTAAATTAATGCATCAATTATTTAAATACATGTTTTGTAAAGCATACTTACCAATCTTGGTAGCATTTTTCATGCATTTTTCGAATTTAAATGCACAAATAGCTCACATTAAAAGTATGAAAAACTGGGAGCTAAAGGGGTATGGGAAGGCTGCTGAAAGAGCTGGAGATGTATACGCAACGATAGACTATTATGCTGAATATTTCAAAAGAAAACCTAGTGATTATAAGACTTGTTACAAGTTAGCTAAATTGTATTTTGATATAAACGACTTTTCTAAGGCCAAGCTACTTTTTAAGAAAGTCATGAAAAAGTCATCTAATAAATATCCACATTCTCTTTATTATTTGGCTGAAATATTAAGAATTGAATCAAAATATGATTCAGCAATGAATCTGTATTCTCAATACCAGGAGAAAATGAGAAAAAAAAGAGGAAAAAACCTCTTCTATTACATGTCTGACATCAGAATTGAGAGTTGTATATATGCTGCAAATAATACCCTTCAGAATAAAAAAATAGAGGTAAAACATTTAAACTCTACAATTAATAAGGCACATATGGAATCATCGCCAATTATAATAAATGATTCTGTATTCATTTATTCTTCATTAGCTGCAGATTCTGTTCCATTAGTAGGCTTTGAAGACAAAAATGATAGACCTTTTCAGAAATTCTATCAAGCTGTCTGGAAAAATGAAACATGGCAAGGGGGGCGCCCTGTTTCAAGTGAGCCGTTTTTTAGCTATGATAGCCTAGGCGTTCCAAATGGTGCTTTTTCAGAGGACAATAAACGTTTTTATTTCACTCTATCGCATCAAACTAAATACGGCAAAAAAGTGTCCTATTTGTATGTGAGCAAAAAAAATAGTAACGGATGGAGTACTCCGGAAAAACTTCCTGACAAAGTTAATGAAAAAGGCTACATTAGCAGTCAGCCAGCTGTTTGCGATTACTTAAACGATTATGAGATTGTTTATTTTGTTTCAGATCGACCCGGTGGTTGGGGTAGTTATGATATCTGGTATACAGTGTATAATAAAACGTTAAAAAAATACAATAAAGCAGTAAATGCCGGAGGTTATTTAAATTCAGCCGGTGCCGACATCACACCTTATTATGACGCTTCTTCTAAAACAATGTATTTCAGCTCTGATGGTCAAGTGGGATATGGTGGCTTTGATATTTATAGAACAAATGGAGCTTTAGTAGAATGGCTTCCTCCCGAAAATCTTGGCCGTCCAATAAATTCAAATTTCAATGATATTTATTACAAAAAGCGAAAAGAAAATGAAAGTGGATTTTTAGTTTCAAACAGGGATGAAAGTATTGATTTAAAAAATCCAAATTGCTGTTATGATATATTTGAATACAAACTTCCGGAGAAAAAAGAGATCAATATTAATGGAATTGTAGCCATTACAAATGAAACAGACTATACCACAGACAATGGTGCGACCAGAAATAAAAACGAAGCATTTGAGAAAGCAAAGAATAAAAAAGTACAGCTATGGATGGTTAGCAGTGTTTCAGGTATCTCAGTACTCATGAAAAGAGGAGTTACTGATGAGACTGGCGAATATCATTTTAAAGATATTGAAGCAAACCGGAATTATATTGTGCGAATAGATGATAAAACCATGCTTAGGAAAAAGCTTGTTTTTGATACAAAGGATGTGTCTTCAGACACAACTATTCAACTAGACACTATTTTTTTGAAACCAATCCCTAAAAAGTCATTGATTGTTAAAAATATCTATTTCGAGTTTGGTAAAGCCAACTTAACCCCAGATTCAAAAGAAACAATTGACAAAACAATTTATCAAATAATGAGAGCAAATAATGAGATCATTGTTGAAATAGGTGCGCATACCGATTATTTAGGAAAAAGTGATTACAACCTGAAATTATCACAAAAAAGAGCTGAAAGTGTTGTAGAATATTTAATTCATAAAGGGATAGAGCAATCGAGGCTGAAACCTGTAGGGTATGGAGAGGACAAGCCATTGGTCAAGTCAACCACTGAAACTGGAAAAGACATTCCTGAAGCAAGGGAGAAAAATAGAAGAATAGAGTTTACCATTATAGATACAAGAGACGATAATTAAACATTTTTTCAGAACCATTAAATAAAAGAATATGAAGACTACAAATAACCTTTTACTCTTAATTGGAATTTTTACAATAATACAATCATGTAAAAAAGATGATCCTGCACCTGATTTCAGAAATCCGGCTACTGCAGAATGCCTGCTAAATAAAATAATTTCGGATGAGGACACAACGGTTATTTTTTATAATCAAGAACTAAAAGTAATAAAGGTTGAATGGAACCCTTTAGAGTATATGGAAATATCGTATGATGACGTGGGGAATGTAAGTCGAATAGATGAATTTTACCCAAACGATGAAAATTATTACACAATATTTACCTGGTCCGACAATCAATTCGAAGCCGTTTTCTACGAAATTGTGAATGAACAATGGGTAACCAGTTCAAAACGGATAAGTGAACTAAATGGAAACAAGGAGGTGACTAAAATAACAGACTATTCAAAAACAGGAAGTAGCGATTGGGTTGAAAACGGAGATTATTATTTGTTTGAATGGAGCAATGGAAATATGGTTAAAGCTGAGAACTGGGATAATTATTCTTCCCCAGCAAATAAAAAATTAAAGCAGGAAAATGTATTTCCAAATTTTTATTCTGCAAAGCGAGCCTATCAAACTAAAAGAAGAATAAAAGCGAAAAAAAATGACTACAATCTTTATTCAACGACCACTTATGAATACGATGGAAGGATTAATCCAGCAAGGTACTTAACTACTGGGAATTTGTTCCCTGCGGATGAGTTTAATTCGTCCAAAAATAATTGGTCAAAATCAACATATACAGATATTAATAATCGAGAGGTAATTAGCATTTACGATTATATATACAATGATAAAGAGCTCCCGGTAAGTGTAAATATAGAGGAAACAAACAAATACCCCAATGGGACTTTTACAACTAATTATTCTGAGGAATATGAATATGATTGTTTGTGAAACACGAGATGTAATCTCTTGACACATGCTTATTTTTTTTGTTTGATTTTTAGCTTCTGATTGTCAAACATATCTCTCGCATTTAGATTTGTAAATTTCTTATTTTATGAGCTTTTTCAAATTGTTTCTGGATTGGCTTGAACAAAATCAACAAGATTCTGTGAGGAATCAAGGCCTAATTTTTTTTTCAACCTATTTCTGGTTACTCTCAACCTTTCTTTTTTACAATCATTGCCTTAGCTATATCAGAAGAAGTCATACCAAGTTTTTATAAAAGCTAAATATTTTAGGTCTTTTTCAGATAATTGAGGATTTTTTTTGAAATGTTTTTGTAAAAATTAGGATGAATTTGTTTAAGATGTACTAACTGATGTTTCCCAAGTTGATTTTATGAATAAAATGATACAATTATCAATACAGATAAATTGCCCGATCGGCCTCATTGAAAACCTTCTTCAGCTCGTAATCAAGCCTTAGAGAGACTGGGAAGCTTCAAGCTTGTTTGAAGATCACCCAGCCGAACTTAGGTTTGATAAGAGATGGAGGAGGTTTTCAATGCAGCCTTGACTTTTTTACTCGTTCTTTCAGAACTTCATGAGATCGGCTTCGCCTAAGTTGCTTCGTTTTTGGGTCAACCGGAACAAAGTGGAGCTCATGAACGAAGTGAATAACCCAAAAATGAAGATCGACTTTATTCCGAAATTGAAAAACAAAGTTAGATTTCACACAATAGTAATTATAAGTTACTGATTATCACAGTTTATTTTTGATAATGATAATACAAGTATCTGTTATTCGGGAATCTATAAGACATGGGAAACATAAGTTAATGATTATAATGCTAGCCAGACGGCTAAACTGAAATTTCAAAAATGAACAAATGATTTTACTCACTTTGCACATGAAGGCAGTCGTTCTTCACGCCCATAAGGAATGGATTAAATGACAAGATTTTAGCCACATAAACTCCTTCTCCTCTCTCGGAATAAAGGCTTTTTATGCATCTTCATCTTACAAAATAATGCAATTCTAAAACTGAACTAAAAAAATAATGCCTTTTGAGTAGAAAAAATAAAACTAATAACCAATAAACTAAGTTCTAATTTCCAATTTCGCTATCGTAACAGGTTTTTTCTTTATCACTTTCTCATCTGTCATCCTGCAAATGTTAATAAGCCTTAAAAAAGTACATAATCTAACTATATTTGCGTTAAATTAGGGCGACACAAAAATTTTATGGTGCCAGAAAAAAAATACAGGCTCATTTTAGCATTTTTCATGTTATTATTTGGGGCAACCAGCCTTGCCCAAAAGATTTATTATGTAGGTATTCCTGGTGCCAAATTAAATTACATCAGTGCTACCCAGGAAAAAGCACAATGGTGCTGGGCAGCTTCCATTCAAATGGTTCTTAATTATTACAATATTGACATTTCGCAGCGGCAAATTGTTGAAAGAACCTATGGCAAGGATATGTTTGGCGATTTGCCTGACTGGGCGGCCAGTATCCAAACCATCCATTCGAATTTAAACAACTGGAGTATTGACAACAAGGGGAAAAAATATATTGTAAATGCTCAATTCGGGCTTGGGGCACCGGAGCCTTTCTTTTTAATTGAAGAGTTAAGCCAGCAACGCCCGGTTATTATTGGCTATCAATCAGAGTTTGGAGGACACACTGTTGTTGTGACTGCCATAAGCTACTACGAGGGTGCAATGGGACCTGTCATCCGCTCTATAGTTGTAAGAGACCCATTATTAAGCAGTTGTGAAGCTGGCAAAAAAGGACGTAAAGAATACCAGGCCTCATCGTTAACTGACCGGATTACTGCTCATTGGTTTATAAGGGTTTTTGATACAGGCTTTTAGTTTTAGAAATTAGTTTTCGCAAAGTTCTAAGTTCCAATTTCTAAATTCTCAAGTTCTATTTCTTCCAGAAAACCGGGGTAAAAATAATCAACACTGTAAATAATTCGAGCCTACCCATTAACATTAAGAAAGAAAGCACCCATTTGCCAAACCAGTGAATATCCGCAAAGTTTTCAACTGGCCCAACTGAACCAATTCCTGGTCCAATGTTCCCCAATGAGGCAATAACGGCACCCATCGCAGATTCTAAATCCATGCCCAAACCGGCCATAATTATGGTACCTGCCGCAAAAGTAAGGATGTAGAACACAATAAAAGCGAGTACGTTGGTTACGATTTTAGGATCTACAGCACGATGATTAAGCCTTACAGGAATAATAGCATTTGGATGTAACAAACGTTTAAATTCCAAAAAACTGTTTTTAAATAAAATTACTACTCGCACTATTTTTATGCCGCCACCAGTAGAACCTGCCGAACCACCTAAAAACATCATGGTAAATACCAAAGCCACACCAAGAGTTCCCCAGCCAAGGTAATCGGCAGTTACATAACCTGTGGTTGTAATTATTGAAACAACCTGAAACAAGGAATCCCTGAAGGCTTTTTCAAAACCATCGGTATAATTTCTAATAAAAACAATGGTAGTTAGGGCAACAGTAAAAATAATAACAAAACCCAGGTAAGATTTAAACTCTTCGTTAGAGAAAACCTTTTTGAATTTTAATTTTAAAGCAAAGTAAGACAACGAAAAATTAACACCCGCTATAAACATAAAAAATGTTATAACATATTGAATGTAAGCCGATTCACCAGCAACACTTGCTTGTTTGGTTGAGTAACCACCTGTGGCCATAGTAGTAAATGCATGGTTAACTGCATCAAATAAATCCATGCCACCAAACATTAACATAATTACCTCTACCAGTGTAAACGCAGCATAAATGCCCCACAATCGTTTTGCGGTTTGATTTACACGTGGATGAAGCTTATCAGCGGTAGGACCCGGAACTTCGGCAACAAACAGCTCCATGCCACCAATACCTAACATTGGCAGCACTGCAAGCGACATTACAATCATTCCCATTCCACCCATCCACTGGGTAATACTTCGCCAAAAGAGCAAGCCTTTAGGCAACGATTCAATATCATTTAAAATAGAAGCCCCTGTTGTGGTGAAACCTGACATGGTTTCGAAAAAAGCATCGGTAAAAGTGGGGATGTAGCCACTGATGACAAACGGAAGTGCACCAAAAATAGAAAACACTACCCAAACAAGTGCTACAATCAGGTAACCTTCTCTTTTGCCTAACGATTTTGAAGCCTTTGAAGTTCTGTACCAGGCAAATCCCCCAATTACAAAAGTTATAACAGAAGGTATTAACAGTGAATAAAATGCCTCCTCGAGATAAACTAAAGAAACCAGCATTGACAAGAGCAGGAAAAACGACTCAATAAACAGCAAAGAGCCTAATAGTCTGAATACTATCTTAAAATTAATCATTGTTCTACTTAAATAACTGGTTTACTTTTTTAAGGGCTGTTGGTAATGCAAAAACAATTACTTTATCATTTGCCTCCAACTGGGTTTCGCCCTTGGCAATAAAACTTGCATTTCCTCTTATAACTCCACCAACAAGTGCATCTTTTGGAAAATTAACCGATTTTAAAGGTTTTTTGGTAACCTGGCTATTTTCGTGCACCACCATTTCCAGGGCCTCAGCAGTAGTACCTGCAAGACACTGAACAGTAGGCACTTCGGCACTCATGGTAAAGCTAAAAATATGGCTGGCCGCAATCAGTTTTTTGTTAACAATTGAATCAACCCCCATACTATCAGCAATTTGTATATAATCAAGATTTTCAATCTCGGCTATTGTTTTTTTAACACCAAATTTTTTGGCAATGGTACAGGTTAGGATATTGGCCTCAGAATTACCTGTTACTGCAATAAATGCATCCATTTCGGCAATGCCTTCTTCCTGCAAAACATCAATATTGGTGCCATCGGCGTTCACAATCAAGGTATTATCAAGATAATCAGCCAGTTCGAACCCCTTGTCTTTATCAGATTCAAGCAACTTAACATTAAACTTGCCCTCTATATCTTTTGCAATTTTTTTTCCTATTCGTGATCCACCAAGAATCATTACATTTTTGATGGTGAAGTTTTCTTTGCCAGCATATTTTAACAGGTGGTCAATCCCCTCCTTGCTGGTAACAACGTAAATTTGGTCTTGGGCTTTAAACCTGGTGTTGCCATGCGGAATAATGGTTTCGGAGTTTCTAATAATAGCAACAGTTCTGTAATCATATGGTTCGTTCTCCTGGCTGGCCTCATTTAAGGTTTTTCCAACTATTGGTGTGTCCCTGTCGAGTTTTAGCACATAGAGTGATAAGTGACCGGATGAAAATTCAAACCTTTTATTGGTACCGGTTTGTTTAAGCATCGATACCACTTCCTTACTTGCCAAAATTTCGGGATATACAATTGAATCTATACCCATCTGGTAAATAAACCTTCGGTTTAAATCTTCGAGGTATTCATGATTATTAATCCTGGCTATTACTTTTTTAGCGCCCAGTTTTTTTGCCAACACTGCAGCAGTCATATTTACCTCTTCAATAGGCGTAACTGCAATTAACAACTCTGTTCTACGAATATCAGAATCCTTAAGCGTTTGAATAGATGTGGCCGAACCTTTTATCGTCATCACATCATAATTAGCATCAATTCTTTTCAAGTTCTCTTCCTCGCTATCAATCACAATAATATCATGATCGACTGTGTACAACATTTTAGCAAGATATGTCCCTACTTCTCCAGCACCTGCAATAATTATTTTCACTTGTAACTTTTTTATAAAGTATCTTAAGCAAGTTAGCAAAAAATACCTATCATTTTATATCATTTTTAATAAAGCACTCTTCGTAAGTACCAATTATTTCAAACCCAATTTTTCGATAGCATTTAATGGCATATTCATTATCCGCTTTAACATTTAGACCAATAGCATCAACCGTTTCTTTCAAATCATTACATAAATGAGAGGTTAGTTTATAAGCTATTTGTTTTCCCCTGTAATCTGGATGAGTTGCAATATTTCCTAAAGCAGCCACTTTATATTCTGCCGAATAAACATGTATACCTGCTATCCCTACTAACTTTTCACCATCAAAATAGCCAAAATACTTTCCTGTTTCAAGCATCCGACTATCAAACCAATTATCAGGATATGCATTTGCATAAAACTCATTAACCTGTCCTAGCTGACTTTCAGTCAACCTACTAACATGCTCATCATCAACACCTTGCAAACCACCCCTTAGTGCCATTTTATAACTTAATCCATAATACTGAATTACATTTTGCTGTCCAAACACATCTACCAAACCCTCATTAAGGTGAGCATAAAACTTGTTTGGCAATAAAGTTCTGATTTTTTCTAACAGTAAATAAGGATATTGCTCTTCATCTTTGTAAAACAATAAAAGTGTTGGATAATCAGAACCAGTATACAAAAGTGCAACAGATAACAGAGTTCCTTTGTCCATCAATCCATACCAAACAGTTTTTGGCCAGAAAAAATCGTCCAAATCACCCATACAATAGGCTTGCAACTCAGGATCTGACCCAAGAAAATCATGAATTTCATCTTTCCTATGCAGTATATGAACATCCATTAATAGCTCCTGACAATTCTTGGTATTAAAATAAACCGTGCAAATGTAGACATAAATTAATAATGCCTGTTAACCTTAGTTCTATGTTTTCAAGAAATTCTTGTTTCAATCCTTTTTTTTAATAAAATCGCTTAATAGCTGACTAATTTCATCGGTTTTTTCTTTCAATTTGGCTTTTGTTGTGGCCTCAACCAGGAGTCGTAAGTATGGTTCAGTATTTGATGGCCTAATATTGAACCACCAGTCTTTAAATTCAATTCGATATCCATCAAAATCATGAAATCCGAGTACTTCTTCAGTAGACGAAAAGTGCTCTTTTATTTTTTTCATGGCCTCTTCTTTTTGCTCCACTGTATAATTTAATTCACCAGAATTATGGTATTTTGAAATTTCATTGATTAAATCTGAAATATTTTGGCCTTTTTCTTTCAGCTTTTTCAGAATTTTTAGAACAATTAAGGTGGTAAGCATTCCTGAATCTGAAAAATTAAAATCCCTGAAATAATAATGCCCTGCCAATTCGCCGCCAAACAAACCATCGATCTCCCTTAATTTTAAGGCTGCATAGGCTCGTCCAACTTTCCACATATAAGGTTGGCCACCCAACTTTTTAATGTATTCAATTACTGATTTTGAAGTTCGGATGTCATGTATCACTTTAGGCTTTTCAGATCTTTCTTTTCGCAGAAAATGTTCGGCTAAAACTGCTATCATTAAATCAGGTGGGATAAATTGACCTTTTTCATCAACAAACATTACCCGGTCTGCATCACCATCAAAAATAATCCCAATATCACTTTTGTTGTCCTTTACAGTTTTTTTAAGAAACCTCACATTCTCTTCAACCAAAGGGTTCGGTGAATGATTTGGAAAGCTACCATCCAGTTCATCGAACAAATAGTTTGGTTTATCTCCCAGCACTTGCTTCACCAGCAAACCAGCCATTCCATTAGAGCAATCAACACTTATGTTCAAATCAGAAATATCGGGCAAAGAACGGCGCAAATAGGCAATATAATTATCAATTACATCAAATGGCAAAATTTTTCCTTTTTTTTCTGCTATTACAATGCCTTTTGTGTTCATCTGGTGTTCAATTTCTTTTAACCCGTTGTCGTAACCAACCGGTAAGGCATGTGTCATTGAAACCTTTAACCCATTGTATTCCTTATCGTTATGCGATGCTGTTATCATTACCGAGGCATCAAACTGGTGCTTGGCTGTTGAATAATAAATCATGGGGGTAGTGGCAAGTCCTGCATCATAAACAGTTGCCCCACTATGGGTAATACCTTTGGTTAAGTAGTCAAAAATTTCAGGTGATGATTCACGAACATCCCTGCCAACTAATACCCTGTCGGTTTTTAGTAATTTTGGCAAAAAATAACCAATCTTATAAACATCATTTTTATCAAAGTCTTTATTATAAATGCCCCTGATATCATATGCATGAAATGCTCCCATTAAGTAGTGTTTTAATTTAAAAATTCGAAATTATAAATAATAATGCTTTGGATTGATTCTTTTCCATGAAAATCACAAATTTATTTACAACGTTTTATTCGGTAAAAATGCTATCAATAAATCTTTTTCCTTTTCGTTTATCTATTTATTCCCCGTTTATTCAATGCCCTATGATATCTTTTTGCAAAAATGTTATGTTGCCTTAAATTGGTTGAAAAATTATGATAGCCTGAGAAATCCTCCTTGGCACACATGAAAATATAATTGTGCTTTTCGTGATTTAAAACAGCATCTATTGATGAAATCTCTGGTAAATTTATAGGTCCTGGTGGTAAGCCTATGTTTTTGTAGGTATTATAAGGTGAGTCGATTTCTTTATCCTTATTAAGTACTCTTTGGATGGTAAAATCGCCAATGGCATAAACCAGTGTAGGATCCGATTCAAGTGGCATGTTTCTTTTCAGCCTGTTAATGTACAACCCTGCTACTTTTGCTTTTTCGCTGTTGTGTTTCGACTGTTCTGCCTGAACAATAGAGGCAAGGGTAGACACCTGCAACCTGCTCATTTTCAAACTACTTGCCTGCGAAATTCTTTTTTCCGTCCAAAACTTTTTGTATTCTTTTAGCATTTTTTCAAAAAAACTTTCAGGACTTTGGTCCCAATAAAACTGATAGGTGTTTGGAATAAACATACTAATTACCGTTTTGCTGTTAAAACCCTGTTTTTTTAAATAGTCGTTATTATTAAGTAGGGTGATTAATTCTAACGAATCAAACTCCAACTGCATGGATATCTTTTTGGCTAATTCCTGTTTTGTGCGGATATTATTGAAGGTCAAATTTAATGCTTTCTGATTGCCAATGCGTAGCATGTTCACCAGGTCATTATTACTCATTCCTGGTTTTATTTCGTACCTGCCTCCTTTAACCTTATTAATATAATTTTTCTTTTCACTTACCCATTTAAAACTTTCAACATCTGTTAAAAGCTTTGCTTTGCTCAATGAATCAACCACATCGTTGAAATTTGCATTGCTTTTTATGTAGATGTAGGCAGGTTTTTGTATGTTAGAAATATTGTTTGCATATATTTTTTGATAAAAAGTATACGTTATATAAAGACCAACGACTAAAAGAAGGCCAAAAACAATGAAAATTCCTTTAATTATTCGTTTTTTGTTGCTCATGTAGCTTAAATTTGTTTATTGTTAACCAAAATATCTGCTATAACGATAAAATTTACGTAACAGGTATTTATAAAGTTACTAATTTTACGTTAAAATATAATACTGGCTTTGCTTTTTGTAAAAAACAGGTCGCAAAAATATAAGATTAATACAAAAGTGAAAGTTTTATTTTTAACAAATTCAATGAAAAAAATCCCTAAAATATTTTTAATTATAATTAGCCTCATCTTTTATCAATTTAAAAGTAGTGGGCAAATTGATGTCATTAAAGATTTGGCTGAAGGCGCAGGAAGTCTACTTGGAGATGTTTCGGCAAGTGATTTAGAAGCCTGTTGTGTTGCCAGTGATTGTTGTTGGGACGGAGGTATCTTCTTTGTTGATTTTTTGATCAATCACCATGAGGAAATTATGGATTTTAGATACATGAACCCCACTTTGCTCTCACTTGAACTTGATGGAAGTTTTACCTACGCAATTCATTATGGATATGGAAATTATTACACATACATTAACTATTTGCCCAGGGTACGAGGGAATTTAGGCGTTTTTGCCGCAGATTTTCGTTACAACATACTTACTGAGTATACCGATGATTTCCCTAATGCATTTAAATCATGGGAGTTACTTTTTTTAATCAATTTAATGCCTGATGAAAATGTGAAATTCTCCATTGGCTCTGGGGTGTTTTATGAGGAGTATACCGAAAAATATTACAACGAGAACTATTTTGAAACAAAATTTGGCATTTTTGAAAATAAAAATTTCCTGGGATTGGATACAAGAGTGGTATATGATTACAATACTGCACGTTATCCTTTTTTTGAGGCAGGGATATATTACAATACCCGAATAATTGAATTTGAACATTTATATGGATATATTACACTTGGAGGTATTTACCAAAATTATTACCAGGCACATGATATCTGGGCTGCACGAGGTGGCTTTATTTTCAATCTTCACTAAAATAATTAACCGGATAAACAACTCGTTATGAGAAAATTACTCAATTATTTAATTCCTGTAGTATTTATCTTGTTTTTAACTGATTTTTCTGCCTTTTCGCAAATTGAAGACATAAAAGATAAAGCGAACGAAAACAAAAATAACAGCAACGATAATGATAACAACTCAAGCAATAACTCTGACAGCCCTGGCGATGGGATAGCGGATGCTTGTTTTGGTGCTTGTTTTGATGTAGGTTGCCAGTTTTTTATTGGATTTCTTGGTGAATACATGGGACATCTTGCCGAAACCAAGCCTGATGATCCTTCTATTTTGTCGCTGGATATAAACGGCAATTTTGCGCTGGCTTATCATAAAGGACTGGACAAAAACTATACTTATGTAAACTATTTACCAGGTATTAGGGCAAATATACTTGCATTTATCCTTGATTTCAGGTACAACATCCTTACCGAATATACCGATGATTTTCCCAACTCGTTTAAATCATGGCACCTTGATGTAGCATTGAATATTGTACCGGTAGAAACCTTTAAAATTGGTGTTGGTATGGGAGTTCATGCTGAAATGACTACAGATTCTTATTATCACGAATATTTCTTGTGCTCAAAAATTGGCCTCGCAGGAAATACAGATTACATCGACTTTGACCTCAGGGCATCTTATGACTACGAAACAGAAGCATATCCATTTTTTGAAACAGGTTTTAGGTTCAACAAACAAATCATTGATTTTGAACATTTAAGTGGCTATATTTCATTAGGCCCAATTTATCAAAACTATTACCAATCTCATGATATTTGGGCAATCCGAGGAGGAGTTATCTTCAACTGGCATTAACACCAATAGAGTATAGGTTGCTGTTTATTTGTCATTAGTAAAAATGACAAACACCCTTTAAATTAAAACAGTAACTTATTAATTATGAACAAACTAATTCAAAAAGCAATCTGGTTGCTCCTTCTTTTCACTTTTGCGTTTCAATTTGAAACAAGTGCACAAATCCACGATATAAAAAAGAAATCAAAAAATAACAAAAGCAGTCACTCAAAAAGCTCATCATCTTCAGACACAGGCAATGATATAGCCAGTGAGTGCGTTGGAGGCTGCCTTACCGAGATTTTCTCATCTGTTTTAGAAGGATGCATTTCAGGAATTTTTAGTGGTGGCAATGATGACGATAACAATAATTACACATATAATGAAAATAATGGATTCGAGGATGATTATTTATACGAAGAACCTAAAACAGAAATAACTGAAGAAAAATTAATTCCAATAGATACTACAACCAATAAAATTGAAACAGAAATTGTTGACAATAATAAGTCAAAAACAAATATTACAGAACATAAAGTTAGTGAAAACACCCAGGATTTTTCGCTTGAACTAAAACCTCAGTTTGATATTGGCTTTCATAAAGGAATTGATAAAAATTATACCCACGTTGATTATTCGCCTGGTATTAGAGCCAACCTGAATGTAGTATCGCTGGATTTCAGGTACAATATCCTCACTGAATATACCGATGATTTTCCGGACTCGTTTAAATCATGGGAACTGCTTTTTATGCTCAACCTCTCAGCTAACCAGGATTTTAAAATAAATATTGGAACAGGAATTCACCGGGAAATCTGGGATGATGAGCCCATTAGTTTTCATGAATACTATTTTGGCACCCAAATACCGTTTGCTAATGGTGCTGACTATTTTGATGCTGATACCCGTTTTTCAGTGGATTACGAAACAGAGGCTTTTCCTTTTTTTGAAATTGGAGGAAGATTTAACAAACGGTTCCTGAATTTCAATCATCTTTCGGGCTATATTACACTGGGTGCAACTTATCAGAATTATTACCAATCGTATGATATTTGGGCTCTTAGAGGTGGAGTTGTTATAAAATGGCATTAGTTTACCCGATTTAGTGTATGTTAACCAGCCGTCAACCCAGCATTAATAACTTCACTACCAGGCGCTTACCCACAAAACTAATAAATATACACATAGCTGTATTATTTTTGCATACAACAAGGCTTCTTGTCAATAATTCATCAATATTTAAAAGTAATGTTAACCATTATTCATGAATTTTCTCATTCATGAATACTAATGCGAGTTAACCCCGACTTAGTGAAGCTTTTTTTGGCTTCCAAATTTTTAGCTAAACCTAGTCGCTATTGGAGATAGTAAAAATTCGGTGAATTTCTCTGGTTTAAAAACTAATTTTAATGCTTTTCTTAATCATAGTACCAATTAAGAGTTTATTATTTTAAAAAATCTGAGTACTTTTAAACTGGCCTAAAATATACGTGACTTGTATAAACTAAAGTCAAATCTAATTCATCCATGTTTTAAAATAATATTTGCCATATGAAAAAATTAGCATTGATAATTTTCTTATTCTTTACATCATCAATAATTCATGCTCAGGAAAAAGATTACACTGAAGCTTTTGAATTAATTGAAGCCTGGCTTGAAGCCCAAAAAGATTATGAAAACCTTCCGGGACTTTCTGCTATTGTTGTTGAAGATCAAAAAGTATTGTGGAAAGGTGCATTTGGTTATGCTAATGCTGCTGATAAAACAAAATCAGCAACTAATACTCTTTATAGTATTTGTTCTATTTCTAAACTGTTTACTTCAATAGCCATTATGAAGTTATACGATGAGGGAAAATTAAGACTGGACGACAAAATTAGTGATCTATTGCCCTGGTTTAACCTTAAGCAGCAATATTCAGAAAGTGGCCCCATAACTGTTCGAACCTTACTCACCCATTCATCTGGCTTACCCAGAGAGGCTAAATATCCATATTGGACAGGACCAGATTTTCCTTTTCCAACATGTGATGAAGTTAAAGCAAAACTAGGAGAACAAAAAACTTTATACCCAGCATCAACTTATTTTCAATACAGTAACTTAGGACTTTCTCTGCTGGGTGAAGTTGTAAAAGAAGTTTCTGGTAAAAGTTTTGACGAATACATTCAGGAAAATATTATAAAACCTTTGAACTTATCTGACACAAGGACTAATTTGCCAAAAGAATTTTATGGTAAACAATTGTCTATTGGCTACAGCGCAATCAAAAGAGATGGAAGCAGAGATAAAGTGAATTTTTTTCAGGCAAAAGGAATAAAAGCAGCCGCTGGTTTTTCCTCAAATGTAATTGATCTGGGGAAATTTGCATCGTGGCAGTTTAGGCTATTGGATACAACTGTTACAGAAATTTTAAAACCATCAACGCTTAAATACATGCAAAATGTTCATTACACAGACCCCTCCTGGGAAACCACATGGGGGCTTGGCTTCGCTGTTTATAAAGGAGATGATGGAAGTAAGTGGGTTTCACATGGTGGAAGCTGCCCGGGTTATCGCACTACATTGAGATTAAATCCTTCAACAAAAAGAGCCTATTCGGTGATGATAAATGCAGGAGGAACTAATCCTTCAAAATATGCTAAAGCGATACACAAAATCCTGAAAAAAGTAGAAAAAAACCCAACCAATAAAACGGAAAAAGATTTATCAGCATACAAAGGATTTTACAACGTACAACCTTGGTGGGGTGAAACTTTCATTTCAACCTGGCAAGGCAAGCTGGTTGAACTTTCACTCCCATCGGAATCCCCTTCAAACAACATGACATTCTACAAACATATTGAAAATGACACTTTTAGGCGCATCAGGGACGATGGTCAACTCGGTGAAACCCTTGTTTTTTTTCGTGATAAAAAAGGGAAAATCACAAGTTACAAACAACATGAGATGATAAGCTACAAAAAATAGAATTCAACATGCACTCGTAGCGGTTTCATTAACTTAATGATGTAATTTAATAATATAAACCTTAATGAAACGCTTAAAATCTGAGTAAAAACATTTAAACATAATATATGATTCCAAGCCCATGGAACCTTGAAAACAGTGATAGCATCCTATTTTCGCCTGATGGCAGAATGAAAGTGCAATACCGTAACTTGTATGAAATTAAAATGGGAAGCCCTTTAACAGGCGAGGGAATTATTGAATACAATAATTCTCAAATTCTAATAGATAAAATGTGTGCCTGCCCTCCAATTTGGTCAAATTCATCTCAATTTCTTGCTATTCCCATTTGGACAAATGGCATGGCTCAGGAAATTGGAGTTATTGATGTGCAAAAAATTGAGATATGGATTTCTAAAGCCATTTATAGGGTAGTTCATTTTAGTACTTTTTACAACAACTTTCTCGAAGGAACAGATAGTCCGGTATATATGCCAAAAAACTTTAGGCTGGATATTGGTAAGATGGAATTTAGGAAAAAAGAAAAACTAAGGTATTTAAATTTGCTTTGATACAGGACAATCAGGTCTAAAAAAACATATTTAGCTCCGCTGAGCACTTCGTGGTTCTGTACTCTGCACCCTAGAAATAACAAAATCATTACTTCTACAAATATTTTCGGTACACTGCACCTAATTTCACCATAATTCCAGCAGCAGAGCTCCTTCTCCGTAATACTATGAAGGAGGAGCTGTGTAATATATGTAGAACACTAGTACATACATATGATAGAAAGGTGCGGCACACCGTGATATTTAAAATATTTTATAACCAGATTTCCCTCTACCGTGATAGAAGTTTACCCAACAAATTCGTTTTCTTTTCCAAAACTCCCAAAATAAATTAAATTTGTATGATATACTGGTCAAATAGTCATTAGTCATTAGTCATTAGAAATTAGTAGGTGGTACTTTTTTCTTCCAACTAATGACAAGTGACCAATGGCCAATGACTAATAATTTATTTTATGTTACAACTACTAAAAAAAGAAATTAACAGTTTTTTTAGCTCCTTAATCGGCTACATAGTAATTATTGTATTTCTTTTAATAACTTCTATGTTTTTGTGGTTATTCCCGGGCGAATTTAATATTTTAGATAATGGCTATGCTACCATAGACTCCTTATTTGTGTTAGCGCCATGGGTTTTCCTTTTTCTGGTTCCGGCTGTAACCATGCGTTTGTTTGCCGATGAAAAAAAAACAGGAACCATAGAACTCTTATTTACCAAGCCCTTCACGGATTTGCAAATTATTCTTTCTAAATATCTGTCGGGACTGGTATTGGTGTTGTTTTCTTTAATCCCTACGCTTATTTATTTTATTTCGGTTTATTTACTGGGGACCGAAGGAAGCAACATTGATGTTGGTGGAACATGGGGCTCATACATTGGCCTATTTTTCCTTGCTGCAATTTATGTATCAATTGGCTTATTTGCAAGCTCACTAACTGAAAATCAAATAATTGCCTTCTTGCTTGGAGTGGTGTTGTCTTTCTTTTTTTACATTGGTTTTGAATCAATCAGCACCTTGAGTTTTTTAGAAAGTATTTCGGAAACCATTTTAAATATTGGCATTAACGAGCATTATAAATCAATTAGCCGTGGAGTGATTGATATACGTGATTTGATCTACTTTTTAAGCATCATTGCTTTGTTTGTGTTTGGCACCAAAACAGTATTAGAAAGCAGAAAATGGTAGAATTAGACATTGATCATTAGAAAATAAGAAGATGAAAGTTAAAGAGAGAAAGGTTAAGACTTAGATTGAGATTGAGGTTAAGAAAACCTGGCAAAAAGAGCTTCAACAAGCATATTTACCAGCATCAAGAAACAAGTAACAAGTAACCAGACAAAATGGACAAAAAAAAATTAAAAAAGCAGAACATCATTCAACTAGCAGCGGTAGTAGTAATTGTTGTTTTGCTCAACTATATTGGCACCTTCCTTATTTTGCGATTAGATTTAACCTCTGAAGGAAGGTACACCTTATCAGATCAAACAAAAAATTTGCTTTCGAGCCTTGATGAACAGTTGTACGTAAAAGTCTATCTTGAGGGTGATGACTTGCCAGTTGGTTTTAAACGCATGCGCAGAGCACTAAACGATTTGCTCGAAGAGTTTGACTATTATGGCAAAAGTGATGTAAGCTTCCGATTTATTAACCCTACTGATATTGAAGACAAAAAAGCCAAGTTTGGATTATGGAAAGAACTGGGCGACAAGGGGTTAAAACCCATTGAATCGGAGGATGTTTCGGAAGAAGGAAATACCAGTCAGAAATTGATTTTCCCCGGTGTGGTGGTCGTTTACAAAGGTAAAGACATGGGCTTAAGTTTACTCAAAACCGACCCACAGTATCTTCCTGATAGTGAGGAGAATATCAACAACTCCATTCAATCAATGGAATACGAATTGACCAATGTTATACGCAAACTTAGCCAAGAGAAGAAACAGGAAATTGCTTTTATTGAAGGACACAATGAATTGAATGAAATGGAAGTAATGGATATTACTTCCCAACTATCGGAATATTACGAAGTAAAACGCGGAGCCATTAACGCTACTCCTGGCATTTTAGATCAATTTGAAGCCGTAATTATTGCCAAACCTTTACAAAAGTTCAATGAAAATGACAAATTGGTTTTGGATCAGTACATTATGCAAGGAGGAAAAGTACTTTGGTTGCTGGACGGTGTAAAAATAAACATGGACAGTCTTAGCCAAAGCCCTGTTACTGCGGCAATGCCCATGGATTTAAATCTGGAAGATCAATTATTCAGGTACGGTGTACGGTTAAATCCAGGGCTATTGCAGGATGCTCAATGTGCGCCTATTGGGTTAACCAGACAAAATTCGGAAGGTAAACCTGTTATCGATTTATTACCCTGGCCATATTTTCCGCTTGTTTTATCAGATAACTCACACGAAATCAATAAGTACATGAACTTGCTGCGAATGGAATTTCCATCAACTTTAGATACAGTGGGTTCATCACCAAATGTAAAAAAGACAGTTTTACTAAAATCATCGAACTATTCGAAGTTTGAATACGCCCCAAGCCAGGTTTCTTTTAGTAACCTACAAAGAAAGGTGGATAAATCGGGCTTTAAAAGCAAAAATTTACCTGTAGCTGTTCTTTTAGAAGGCGAATTTGAATCAAACTTTAAAAACAGATTGCTTCAGGAATTAATTATCCCTAAAGAAAAAATAATTGAGCAAAGCAAACCTACAAAAATGATTGTTGTAGCAGATGGCGACATTGCCATTAACAAAATCTCTTCACGCGGCGAGGTTTACCCGCTGGGCTTTGATCCTTTAATTCAAAACCCCAACAGGGCACCAATTATTTTTAAGGGAAACCAGGAATTTTTAATTAATGCTGTTAATTACTTATGCGATGATGAAGGTTTAATGAGTGTCAGGCTGCGCGAAATAACTATGCGACTATTAGACAAAGAAAAAGTAAAGGCAGGTAAAACACTTTGGAAAACCTTAAACACTCTGCTTCCTGTTGTTTTGATCATTTTATTTGGTGTTATTGCATCATATATTCGTAAAAAGAAATATACAAAAGCCTGGTAGTGAATTCTTGCGAAATCATAAAGTTTACAAATAGGAGATCAATGTCGTATAGTTAAGGCTGTGTGATAAAGGAACGTCATTGCAAACAAGAGTGAAGCAACTCCGAAGGGCTCAGCGCAGCTAATCTTTATAAAAGGATTACTTTGTGGTTCCTCCTCGTAATGACGAATCAATTTGTTAACTAAACAACATTGTATAAGAAATGGTAAGTCTTTAAATTTGCAGGTTAAATTTTCTTGTCCAAATATACGTTTACTCAAGATGAAGAAACAAAATATCATACTATTACTTGTTTTGCTATTGATTTCAGTTAGCGCTTATTTCGCTTTTTTCAAAAACAATTCCGAATTAACCGAATTTGATTTACGGATACAAGATACCAGCCAGGTAACCTCATTTACTGTAGAATCAAAGAGCATTAAGGTTATCCTTGAAAAAAAATCAGAAAATTGGATGGTTAACAAAACCTACCATGCTAATAATCAACTAATTAAAAGAGTCTTTCGAATTTTTAAACACCTGAATATCAGCATTATAGCCAGAAAAGATTCGAACATCACCTATGTTCAACAACTGAAAAACAATGGCACCAAAGTGCAGTTTTATAAAGATGACAGAAAGATAACCAGTTTTTGGGTTGGCGATTTTAACCCTTCAAAAAATGCTACTTTATTGATGAATGAAAGAGAGCAACCGGTTTTTGTTACAGCTCCCGGACTATCCTCCAATATTGCCAAATTTGTTATTGCTGATGACATTTTTTGGAGAGATAAAAGGATTTTTGACTTTGAGCCTGGCAAGATTAAAAAAATTCAACTGAAAGATTACCAGAAACCATCAGCTTCGTTTATTTTGTCGATTGATGGAAGTAATTACCAGCTGATAAACAACAAAAATTCTGAAATCGAATTTGACCAGGAAAAAATTGCTCGATACCTAAGTTACTTTAGAGGTGTAAGGTTTGAATCGTTAGAAGAAAAATTTACACCCACTCAATTAGATTCTGTTATTGAACAAAAGCCCCTTTACGAAATAACCATTCAAAGTAAGGATTATGATGATTTAAATTTAAAGTTATTACCAAAATCCGTTGCAAACAAAAAAAACAAGACCGATTTAAATTTTGTTTATGGCATCATCAACAATCAAAAAACTTTAGTTATCATAAGCTTTTTTTCAATTGATCCGTTATTAAAAGAAATTGATTATTTTAAGCCCAAATAAACAAATACAATTATCAATGAACTTTCGTACTATTTTGCTTTTAATAGCAGTTAGCCTGGCAATAGCTGCTTCTTGTGTCCAAAAATCAGCAGCAAACGATGGCAAATCAACAAAAATAAAAACAACTAATAATGAAGAAGTTAATGGAAAAATCATTTCCAAAGCCGACAACTTAGTTGTTTTAAAAGTCTGGGGAACGCACAAGGAAAGAGGTTATGCTTATGGCTATTTGCTTGGCGATAAAATCCGGATTGTCTACGAAGGTTACATTGGATATGTCTTTAAACCCTACATTTCTAAAGCAAAAGAAGTAATTAAAAAGAACCAGCTTTTAAAAATTGAACAGGATTACGTTGACGAATGCAAGGCCATTATAGAAGGAATGAAAGCTGCAGGTTTTGACACCAATAACTTTGACTACCTGGATTTGCTGGTAGCCAATGCTTTTCTTGATTTGCGCGCCTTACTTGAAAGCGATGCCGAACCAAATGGTTGTTCAAGCTTATTGGCATGGGGAGAGGCAACAAAAAACAACGAACTAAACGGTAAGTCAATCATAACCAGAAATTTAGACTGGTCAGTTTCCACTAAACTTATTCAAAATAACATCATTTTAATCCATATCCCTGCCGAAGAAGACGAGCAGCCCTGGTTATCAATTGGCTATGTAGGACATATTGGGGCTTTGTCTGGTACCAACAAAAGTGGTTTATCGATATTTCAACATGTTATGAAAGACGATTTCAGTAATAAAGAAGTTGGGAAATATGAACCAGTGTGGTTTTCGGTCCGTAAAGCACTTGAAAAAAAAGATTACGATGGTAGTGGCCAAAACGATGTAAACGACCTAAAAAAGATATTGCTGGAGAACAAAGATGGTTATGCCGATGGCTATATTTTATCAGCAATGGCAAGTTCGAAATGTGGAGCAGACAGTCTAATTGCATTAATAGCAGAACTAGGGCCCGAAAAGCCTTTTATTTCAATAAGAAACAACAAATTTGACGATAAGTTTGATGGGAAACTGCTGTATGCAGCTAATTACCCTATTTGCCGCAACAATAAACTCAACTTTGGAACAAGATACACCCGAACAGCAAAGAAAACCAGCAATTACAGCAATATCACCCCTGGAATTTCATGGGAAATCATGACCACTGCTTCGTGCTTAAAAAATGCGAACCTGCAAACTATGCAAATCATCCCAGAATTAGGAATTTTAAAGCTTTCGGTTTGGGAAAACAATGTGGGTGCATATAACAACGAGCCAAAAACCTATGATTTAAAAAGCTTTTTTGCTGCTGAAATTGAATAAAACTGGATTGTTAATAAGTTTTTTAAGGTTAATTTGCCCATTATTAAAGCAAACGGAACAAAAACTAATTTTATTTTTGTATAGCAAGTGTGAAAAGAACCCAAAATTTATTTATTTTGCAGTAAAATATTTGAATCAAATTCTTATACAAATCTAAATTTATCAGTCGATGAAGTTTGTAATTTCAAGTACAGAACTATTAGGTCATTTATCATCAATAAGTAAAGTAATTAGTAGCAAACATACGCTACCTATTTTAGATAACTTTCTTTTTAATCTGCAGGGCTCTGAAATGGTTATCACAGCAACTGATTTAGAAACCACCATGATTACCAAAATTGAACTGGATAACTCTGAGGGTGAAGGTGTTTTGGCGATTGAAGCACGAAGGTTGACCAATATGTTAAAAGAATTTCCTGAGCAACCATTAACCTTTGAGGTTGACATGGATTCGTTGCAAGTTGATATTCTTAGCGAAAATGGTAAGTTCTCAATTGTTGGGCAAAACGGAGAGGATTTCCCTCAACTTCCTGAATTGCAAGAGGAAAACAGCACCAGTCTAAAGTTCAGTTCCAACATGTTGTCGGTAGGTATTAGTAAAACTATTTTTGCCACTGCCGATGATGAGTTGCGTCCTGTAATGAACGGGATATTCATTGATATTCAACCAGAAAGCATCACTTTTGTTGCTTCCGATTCGCACAAACTGGTAAGATATCGAAGAATGGATATTTCAGGAGCAGATGAAACCAAGTTTATTTTGCCAAAGAAACCGGCTTCATTACTTAAAAATATTCTTCCGATTGACGAAACGGAAATCACTTTAAAAACTGATAGAAGCAACGCTTTCTTTTCAATTAATGGCTATGAGTTAATTTGTAGGTTGGTTGAAGGTGAGTATCCAAGCTATGATGCAGTAATTCCGGCTGAAAGCCCTCTTAAAGTGATTATTGACCGATTGGCACTTTCTAATACCATAAAACGTGTGGCGGTATTCTCAAACCAGGCTAGCAATCTAATTAAATTAAAGTTGGATCCAAATCAATTGACTATTTCAGCACAAGATATTGATTTTTCAATTTCTGCCTATGAGAAACTAAATTGCCAATATGATGGTGAAGAAATAGAAATTGGTTTCAAATCGGTTTTCTTAACAGAAATTTTATCTAATATTAATTCCAGCAACGTTGTTGTTGAATTATCAGATGCAAGTCGTGCAGGCTTAATACTGCCACTTGATAAAGACAATGAAAATGAAGATGAATTGATGCTATTAATGCCTATGATGATAAATACTTAGGGTAGCCTCTAAAAATAGCCTTCTCAGCGTTACTAGAAATTTTAAACGCTCATTTACAGAAGTGAAATCGAGCTTTAAAAATTTCAAAAGCCTTGATAAACCAATACCAAAAGGCCTCAGCGAAGCTAATTTTTAGATAACCCCTTAAATAATTGTATTAAATAGAAAGTAAAGAAGTCGGTCACAACCGACTTTTTTTATATCATATTACAAAAAAAGTCAAATTTGTTAGCAATTTTACAAGTACTAACACAATAAGCTGAAATCTAAACAGTTTATAATTAGCAAACACTTCATAAAATAATTGTTAAACAACCATATTCTTCTGACAAACAAACAGTCTATTCTTTGAATAGCTCATTTTTTTAAATTTGTGTTGACTATTATATTTTGCAATTAGTACAATTAATACAACAAAAGTAAATGAGAATTAACAGGTTATTAACGGTGTTTTTGATTCAATTTGTATGGGCTTACGCTATTTATAGCCAGAGTGACGAAACTGATCTTGCCCAGAATGTCCAGTTTATTAAAAAACGAGGCTATAGCGTTGAGGCATGTTACCGAATGGCCGAAGATTTCCTTAGAAGCAATTCCGATCAACACAAAGCAATACCTTACCTTGAACACATTATTGAAGTAGACCAAAATGCAAAGCCTGAGGTTCATTATATGCTGGCACAAGCTTATTATTACAATGGTCAGTATGATTTAGCCATACAAGTACTTACAAAGTACATTGACATAGAAAAAAATGCAAAGCAAAAAAAGCTGGCAAAAGCTGAACTTGAAAAGTTTGAAAACGCAAGAAAAATAGCATCCAGCCCTTTAAATATTGCCCTTGTAAACCTGGGGTCAAAAATAAACAGCAAATTTGCCGAAATTAACCCTTTTGTTTCGCAATATGAGAACTTACTGGTA
>JBNKJW010000097.1:0-7520 GCA_050291445.1 Bacteroidales bacterium
ATGAAATCGAGGTCAGACATTTTTTACTTTTACTAAAAAATGTCATTAGTCACTAGTGTCAAGTCAAATTTGATATTTCTGGTAATTAGCCAGGTGACAACACCTGGCTGGTGCACTTGTCAGGTGTTGTCACCTGACAAACAAGCCTTGCCTTAATACAAGTGACCATTGAAGTCAAGCAGCCACTATTTTAGATTAGTAAATACCGGATTTACGAGATGTGTTTAAGCAGTTCTTTTATAGCTTCTGAAAAAGCTTCTCCATTTCATTGAAATAACACCCCAAAGCGCTTCACTAAAGATACCTCCACTCATTTTTGACTCGCCAAGTCTTCGGTTGGTAAATATGATAGGTACTTCAACAATTTTAAATCCAAACTTATGGGTAGTAAATTTCATTTCAATCTGAAAAGCATATCCTTTGAAACGAATCTTGTCAAAATCAATGGTTTCCAACACTTTACGCCGATAGCATTTAAAGCCTGCTGTGGTATCTTTCACGTGCATACCTGTAATAATTCGTACGTACTGCGAAGCATAGTAGGACATTACCACCCTGCCAATCGGCCAATTAACTACGTTTACCCCAGAGATATAACGAGAGCCTATTGCCAAATCAGCCTCTTCTTTCACACATGCTTCATGCAATCTTAATAAATCATCAGGATTGTGCGAAAAATCAGCGTCCATTTCAAAAATAAACTCATATTCATGCTCAAGTGCCCATTTAAAACCTGCAATATATGCGGTTCCCAGGCCAAGCTTCCCTTTTCGTTCCAATATATGCAAACGCCCTTCAAATTCTGGCTGCAACTCTTTCACTTTATTGGCGGTTCCATCCGGAGAATTATCTTCGACTATTAAAATATGAAAACCTGCTGGCAAAGACATGGTTTTTCTAATAATTGCCTCAATATTAAGGATTTCATTATAAGTAGGTATAATTACAACACTTTTAGACACAAATATAAAATTTAGTTAATTTTTGATGTTTTAGTTCAGAACAGGTTCTTTTTTACTACTAAAAAAAGGAATTTCAAAAGTAGTATAAACCATTCGCAACCATGTAAAGATAAAAAGAAATAAATTTAAATGAATTTTATAGAATATAAACTCCATAACAGGTATTGGACAGAGAACATCAACAGGAACTACTGTAATGATAAAAAAATTGGCCCACAATAATATTTTATCCAATTTAGTATTCTTGTGATGCAAGTACCATAGCAAATACCCCAGCATGGCAATCATGTAGGTATGTTGTTCAGCTGCTGTGCTAAAAATTATTATCCATCCCATAAAAACCCCAAGCAATTTTGCCCTGAATGGAAATTTATTATAATTTTCATAATTAACTAGTGTTAAAATACTTATAAGTGCAAGTGTTGACAATTGTATGACAGTAATATATTCCCGTATTGACTTAATTCCCAGAAAAAACAGCAGGTTGTAAATGGTTTCAAAAGTTACCGGATCATGCCGTTCAGGAAAAGCTCCAAACCATGACAAATAATAATCTATAAGTCCATTAAACGGGATTTTTATTAGGGGCAAAAAGAAAAAAGCCACAGCTCCAATAACAGCAAAGAGTACATTTCGCCAAAACTTTTTATATACTATCAAAAAACCAAGCTGTATTAATCCATATATTTTTGCAAAACCTGAAAAAAGAATCAGGGCAATTGCCTGCAAAAACTTGTTCCTTTCAAATAAGCTGTAGGCCAATAGGAACATACTTGCCACACCTACATTAAATTGGAAATAAAACAAATCTGTGGTACTTATCAACAATAAAGTAAGAAAAAGAAAACGCTTGCTCTTAAATGGGTATTTTTCTTCGGGAAGCGAAAAAATTGCATAAAAATAAAACAGGTAGTTGGCAACATTCCACAAAACACCGCCAATTGGTGAAGGGAAAAAAGCAAAAACAGAAAAGAAAATGGAAAAAACCGGTCCATATAAAAATCGGTCGTAAGGGTGGTTCCAATCCGAGTATGGATTAACTCCATTCCAAAAATCTAAACTACCATATTTGTATACAAAAAAAACACCGTACCGCTCTTGTATCACCATCAATACAGTTGCCGCAATCATTAAAGTAAAACCTAATAAAAAAAGGTTCCTTTTGTTTGAAGTAAAAGAGTCAAGTTTGGTAATGATTTTTGCAAACATTTTCAGGCAGATTAATTTAAGCTGTCAAAGTTCAAAAAAAAAGAAAAAAACTAAAATTTTAAATCTGAAAACTTATGTTTTTTTCTGATAAAAAAATCAAAAACAATGCTTTTACCATAAATTTGCTTGTGCTTGTAACTATTGTTCTGGTGCACCAACGTCCTCCTCTTTTTTCTTAATGTTTTAACTGATAAGTAAAAATGTAAATGTGCTTTTAGTACAGCAAAAAAGAAAGAAAATGAAAAGCTGAACAAATACATGAAGGCAGAAACACCATCAAGAATCATTCTGATTATCAACGTTCTAAACCTTTTATTTGATGGCAGGTTTTTATAAAGTAAAAACAAGTTGTTGCGATAATTTAAATAAAGCTTATTAGGACTATTGTTTGGAAGCGTACCTCCGCCAACATGATAAACAACCGACTCAGGGATGTAATAAATCTTTTTTCCCTCGTTTTTTAACCTCCAACACAAATCAATTTCTTCCATGTGGGCAAAAAAATCGTCATCAAACCCTCCAATGTCCTTAAACATATCTCCCCTTACAACCATACAAGCACCAGTTGCCCAAAAAATTTCTGTTGCTTTATTGTATTGCCCAGTATCCTTTTCAAATTTATTTAAAACCCTTCCCCTACAAAACGGGTATCCGTATTTATCGATAAACCCTCCGGCAGCACCAGCATATTCAAAGTATTCTTTTTGTGCAAATGCCTTGATTTTAGGTTGACAAGCAGCAAACTCTTCATTTTGATCCATGAAGTTGATAATTGGCTGTAACCATCCTGACGTTACCTCTACATCAGAATTTAGTATCACAAAATATTTAGCATTGATTTGTTCAAGCGCCCTGTTGTAGCCGCCTGTAAAGCCGTAGTTTTGGTCAAACAGAATTAGTTGAATGTTAGGGTAATTTTCTTTAAGAAATGTAACCGAATTGTCTGTAGAACCATTATCGGCAACATAAATTTTCACAAATTCGAAACCTGAGTTTTTGACAACTGAAGGTAAAAATTGCTCAAGATACTTTTGACCGTTCCAATTTAAAATAACAATCGCAACCTTTTCTACCACCTTACCCAGTTCACTCATTAGCAGATATTTATGCCATAATATTTTTGACATTGCTTAGAAACTCATCAAAAACATTTCCGTTTGTAGCAATGATTTCTTTACCAAAAATGTAGTTATCCCCTCCTGAAAAATCGCTTATCCTTCCCCCGGCTTGTTGGACAATAAAAGCACCAGCAGCAACATCCCATGGGCTAAGGCTGTATTCGTAAAAGGCATCAAAACGGCCACAAGCCACATAAGCCAAATCGGTTGCAGCAGACCCCAAGCGCCTCAATCCGTGCGAATTACGCATAAAGTAATCAAGTGTTTCCATAAATTGCGGTAAACGATCGTAATTATAATATGGAAAACCAGTGGCAATTAAAGCATCTTTTACCGTGGGAGCATCAGTAACTTTAATTTCATTTCCGTTTAAATAAGCCTTGTCCCCTTTCCAACTGTAAAAAACCTCATCACGAGAAATTTCATAAACAATGCCTAAAATAACTTCATCATTGTCCATTAATGCCACGCTAATTGCAAAAGGCATTAAACCATGAATAAAATTTGTGGTGCCATCCAGTGGATCAATCACCCATTTATATTGTGCATCAGTTTGGGCAACTGTTTGTTCCTCGGCTATAAACCCAGCCTCAGGCAGCAAGCCAGAAAACCCTCTAACTAACTGTTGCTCAGCAGCTTTATCTACAAAAGAAACAAAATCATGAACACCTTTTGACTCCACTTTTTGCTTGTCGAAGGATTTGATTTCACCAGCAATATAGGCCCCAGTGTTTTTAATTATTTCAATTGCATCAAAGCAAATACTTTTTAAATCCATCTTAATTACTTTTCTGTTCAACAGGTTCAGGAATTTTCATTTTAGCATTCAGCCACTCATTAATTTGATGACCTTTTTTGTAAAATAAAATAACTGCAGCTATGCCAACAACTATCATAATGCTTGAAATAATCTCAGCCTGGGTGATTCCATAGCCAAAAATATTGTATTCGTTGTTTATTCTTATTTTTTCAATAAAGAAACGTTCAAATCCGGCAAGGGTAATAAACAATGAAAACATAATACCCGGTATTTTTACTTTTTTACGAATTCCCCACAACGCAAAGAAAATAACCAACATCATTGAAGTTTCATAAAAAGGTGTTGGAAAAACCGGAACATCTAACACATGGCAATGATTTGTAGCACAGTCTTCAACCATTTTGCTACCTGCATTGATTACATTATGAGGATAATCAAATGACCACATCCAATCAGGCAAAAAACTCATCCAGTCAGGCTTGGGATTTGGATTGGGAACTCCCCAGCAACCATCACCAGATACCTGACAACCTAACCGTCCAACTCCGTAGGCCAAAGCTAAAGCCGGAGCTGCACCATCCACCAAATGAAGTGAGGGTATATTGTTTTTTCTTGCGTAGATTAATACAGCTGTAACGCCTACTATCAGACCTCCCAAAAAAGTAAGGCCACTAAAAGAAATTAAAGCCTCAATGGGGTCTTTCATAAAATCATCGAGGTTTTCGAGGTTATGAAATAATTTAGCCCCCAACAAACCAAAGATAGCAGCAATAATTAACATATTCCCCGCCAAATCATGAGGGAAAATAGTTCTCTCCACCCACTTTGGTTTATCTAACTTTTGCTTTTCCTTATCTCGCCAGTTCATGTAGCCTGCCAAACCTGCACCAATAATTCCTCCTAAAATATTTCCGCGCGCAGAAAGGATAAAATCCTGAGGATTGTCAACAAAAGCAGAGTAATGAAACACGGCCTCCAATAATTTAAAACCAATTACAAAACCGCCCAATGCAGCTAAAAGAATAGCAGAAATCTTTGCTGGTTCCCCTATTTTTTCTTTTTTAGTAATTGCACTTAAAAGACCTTCTTTCTCTTTTCTTTTTAACTCCAGTGATAAAAAGAAAATGCCAGTTAAAAATGCCAGGGCAACAAAAAAACCATAGGTTTGAATTGGTAAAGGAATATTTACCCCAAAAACGTCTCTAAAAAAATCAGTTAATGTTGGATACATCTGAATATAGAATTAATAATTTCTTGATAATTAATACACTTGTCTTTAACAAGGTTCAGTTATCTGTCTTAAAAAAAACAAAAACAAGGTCTAAGCTGAATACTCCCCCTTGCACCTCAATACTTAAATAATTGACTACCAGTCAAAAACCAGCAACCATAAATACTTAATTAAGATAAAAACTGAACGAGCAGCGAAAATATAAATTATTTTGCAGAATGTGTGTTTTAGAAATTGGTATATTAGAAATTTGTGTATTAGCTACGATATTTTATCAATTCCAAAAAACAAATAAGCTTGCTATTCAAGTAAACAAATTATGCTTTTACCAAAATAGTGTTCAATGTTGTTAAATCTGCAAGAAAAACTTCTTCAATTTTATTAATGCGCTTTTCAGAAAATGGGACCTCAACTTTTAAATAGTTTTCTGTAAAACCATACATTTTACCATTTTCATTTTTGGCTTCGAACAAAACTTTCGCATTTTTTCCCAGGCTTTTCTTATAGAACTCGCGGTGTTTTTTATCCGATAGTTCATGCAAAGCTTTACTTCTTTCCTGGATGATTTTTTGCGCAACTTTCCCTTCCATATCAGCTGCAGGAGTTCCTGGCCTCACAGAATACGAAAAAACATGAAGGAAGGAAATATCCAGACCATCTAAAAACTCATAGGTTTCCATGAACCTATCATCCGTTTCACCAGGAAAACCAACAATAACATCAACACCTATAAAAGCATCAGGCGTAATTTCTTTTATTTTCCGCACCCTTTCAGCAAACAGCTCCCTTCTGTATCTTCTTTTCATTAGGCTAAGTATCTCATTTGAACCACTTTGCAAAGGAATATGGAAGTGAGGTAAAAACTTATTCGAATGTGCACAAAACTCAATAATTTCATCTTTTAAAAGGTTGGGTTCAATTGAAGAAATCCGATAACGCTCAATACCTTCTACCTCATCCAACTCTTTTATTAAACCAAGGAAATTTTCATCAGTACCACGTCCAAAATCTCCAATATTAACACCGGTAAGAATGATTTCTTTAAAGCCCTTGGCGGCTATTTCTTTAGCCTGTTTAACAGTTTCTTCAATGCCGGCATTTCGGCTTTTTCCCCTGGCCTTTGGAATGGTGCAGTAAGTACAAGGGTAGTTACAACCATCCTGCACCTTTAAAAAGGAACGAGTTCTGTCGCCAGATGAGTAAGCTGCATCAAATTTTACCACCGAATCAATTTCACATGAATGTTCAACCGGTTCAGCTTTTTTATCTCGTTTTTCAATGTATTCAAACAAGTTGAACTTTTCATTGGCCCCTAAAACAATATCAACACCAGGGATTTGCTTAATTTCCTTAGATTTTAATTGAGCATAACAACCAATAACTGCCACAACAGCCTCAGGATTGTGCTTAATTATTTTTTTTACTGCCTGTCTGCATTTTTTATCAGCCTGATCGGTAACAGTACAAGTATTTATTACATAAACATCGGCATGCTCGTTAAATTTAACGCGCTGAAACCCTTTGTCAGTAAAATCCCTGGCAATGGTTGATGACTCTGAAAAATTCAGCTTACAACCTAAAGTTTGAAATGCTACTTTTTTATTGCTATATTTTAATTCCATTTATTTTTAAGATGCTAGATTTTAATAGTGAGAATTTCAGATGCCAGGTATAAGGCATGATTACAATTTATTAATCCTCAACTAATAATCAATAATAATGGGCGCAAAAATAAATAAATATCAAAGAAAAAGAGGTCTTTTATTTTTTTAAAATGCCTTACCAACTTTTATTTAAATCTTTTTAACAAATACCTCCAAGAATTATCCTACTGATAATCAACAGATAGTAAAAAAAAGTAAAAAAAAATCAAAAAAAGTTCAGTTCATATTTGGAGTGAAAAAATAAAAAACATACTTTTGCAACGCTTTTGAAAAGCACACATGATGACTCGCTAGCTCAGTTGGTAGAGCAACGGCCTTTTAAGCCGTGGGTCCTGCGTTCGAATCGCAGGCGGGTCACATCAAAAAACCCTTGCTAGTTTTGGCAAGGGTTTTTTCGTACTATTAACCTGCATAAATAAAGGCCATCAACTCAAGACGGATCACTTTAAAAAGTTGTGGAATTAATTCTAAAGATAGAACTTAGTAGACTTTTTATACAAGGTTTATGCATTCAGATAATGAACATTTCAATAGCTTAATTCGATTAATCTTACCACAAGAAATATTTGATTACTT
>JBNKJW010000098.1:0-6455 GCA_050291445.1 Bacteroidales bacterium
TGGAGTTTATCATAAGATCAAAAGAAAATATTTACAAAATTACTTAAACGAATTCGTATACAAACTTAATAGAAGGTACTTTAAATCTATCTTTGAAAGACTTGTTATAGCATGTCTACTTATTTAGGTGTAAACTACCGCCCAAACAAAACTAATTAAACATATTTTTAAAATACTTCGTATTACTTCTGCAAATTTGATTAACTTTAAAGCTAAGATTTCAGAAGAAAATATAAAAAATTTAATATTATGAAACTTTCATTAATAGTAACAGGGCTACTAATCATACTTATACCTTCTTTGACCTTTAGCCAGCAAAGTGGCAATGTGGTAATTGGGAAATCGCACAATTACAGTCGCTCAAACCATCAACTTTCAGTAGATAAACTTTACTTAAACGATTCATCATTTGTTGTCCAGGCAAATGTTTTAAAAAATGTGATTGCCGATAGCTATGTTGCAACCTTTGGTGTTTCGGAAGCTTCCAGCACACTGATTGAGGCAAATTCAAAAATCGATAAACGAATAAGCGATTTTGTTTCAGCATTGCTAAAACTAGGAGTAACAAAAGACGATATTTATGTGGACATGACCACCCAGACACTTATTTCGGATTATAAAGTTAGTGGGAATTATGCTGAACAGTATATCAGCGGGTTTGAGCAGAAAAAAAATGTGGTTATTAAATTCGATAATATCAAACTTTTGGACAGGATGATTGTGTTGGCATCGGATTACGGAATTTACGACCTGGCAAAAGTAGACTATATTGTACTGAATATAAATAAGTTATACACTGAATTATTTACTGCAGCAGTGGATGTAATACAAGAAAAAAAGACATTGTATGCAAAAGCAACTAATGTAAAATTATTGCCTGGATCCCAAATTTACGGTGAATCCTTCTACAGCATATACCCAGCGGAACTATACAAAAGTTATACACCAAACATAAGTACAGAATATTATAGCTATAGCTCTTATTCAAAACGCAAAGACTTAAGAAAAAACACCACCTATTTTTATGATAAAGTAAATTATTCGGGTTTTGATAAGGTAATTAACCCGGTGGTTACAGAGCCTGCTGTGGAAATTGTGCTGAAGTTGCAAATAAAGTTTGATATTAAGAAGTGAAATTAGAAATTTGAACCTAGCAACTAGTGTTAAGTCAAATTTGACCCAGATTATGCATTTGACAAAGGTCAAATTGCATAAACGATTAAGATTCACTACTCAAAGAGATTTCACTCACTCACCTCTTTGGTGTTCATCTAAGTCGGGTAGCACCTTCGGCAAGCCTACGGCGACCGAAGGGTTAACCCTTAGTAAATGCACTAGTTCAACGCTATCGCGTTTCCTATTGCATAACTCGGGTTTAACATTTCTGGCAAGTAGCCAGGTGACAACACCTGGCTGGTGCACTTGTCAGGTGTTGTCACCTGACAAATTAGCCTTGATATGACACTAGAAAATGCGGAACAGGCCATATTTTTAAAGATGCTACTGAATCAATTTACCAATCGAGCAATGTTTTAGTGAAAAGAGATACTTTATGGAAAGCAGTATTATCCCATGTTTCGGGGTTTAAAACCCTGGAATAATTTGTTCTAAACTCTGCAACAATTACAAGCGGTAGCAAATTAACAGACTTTCAATTTCTATCACCTTTCTCATTATTATTGCGTAGGGTGTTTTCCAGTTTTAATTGTTACCCAATTTTTATCAATCATGTAATTTACAAATTCGGTTTCCCCTTTTTCCTTTATCATCTCAATCCCTAATCTCCGATTTGTCCGTGTAATAAATTGTCCAAATCGTACCATGAATGGATTATATAATTTGCAATCCTTTACTGATTCAAATTTATTACAGTCTGCACATGAATTAAATCCATTTTCAATGCAGCATGGCCTTACCTGACATGATTTGTAACCGACTGCACATTTCGGGTTATCGCCTTTACACCCTTCACATTGTCCTTTTGTATATTTCGGACAAGCACCACAGTAAAATCCACAATAGGAAACTAGGTTAGTATTTGTTTGCTCCATTGTTTCTATTTTTTAGTGTTTTTTAAATTTTGCCTTACTGTCTTTATCCATTTTTTCAGTTGCATACTGAATAACCTTCCGTCCACATTTATCTTTCCACTTTAAAAGAAATTCTTCTGCTATTTCAGGTTGTTTTTTCCAAATTTCTCTTAAAAGTGTACCTACCCCTTTTTGAACATCTTCTTCTTTATCTTCCATTAATTTCTCAATCACAGATAAAATAGGTTCAGGATTGTGTCCTTTTTTTATTGTTTCAACAAATGTTACAGGAACTGCTCTTCTTTTCCATTTCGATTCCGATTTTGTCCAATTTATAAAATCTTTGGGTTCAATGATTTTGTTGTAAATAAACTCAGATAAAACCAACATACACAATTCGTCGGTATTTCCCCAGTTCCGAATTCCATTTTCTAACCAATTCCCAATTCTATCAAATGTTTCAGTTGAAAATTCATCTTTTTTTGATGCAATTAACGAAATAGCATAGCTTGCTTCCTCGAATTTACCAGTAGATACCAGCAAATCGCCCAAATCTAAATAATCAGAAATGGTCATTTCATTTTTCCATGAACCTAACCATTTTTTTATTTGCGATTTGAAAATTTTAGTATCAATGCCATATCCATCATAACCTTCTGTGAAATATCTTGAATATTTCTTTACAACCGAATCGTCTGCGTTTGCTATGCAAAAGTTAATTATTTCTTTATGTTTTAATTCTAATTTATTCATTCTGTGTTTTTTATTGCAAAAATAGTATTTGCATAAATAAAAAAATTGTAAAAAATGGTCTTTATTTCTTGCTGGTAAAAAAAGCTTTTGGTGTTTGTCCTGTTAAACTTTTAAAATCATGAATAAAATGAGATTGGTCGTAATACCCGTTATCATAAGCTAATTGAGACATACTTTTTTTATTCTTGCTATTCATTTGTATTACATTTTGAAACCGGACGATACTTGCAAACTTTTTAGGATTAACACCAACGTATTTTGAAAAAGTCCTTTCAAACTGTTTTATGCCTAAACACACCTCATGTGCAATATCCTGAGCCTTAAGTTGTCCTTTAGAATGCTCAATTATTTTCACGGCATACTCAACTCGCTCATATTCAGCATTATAAACCAGCCTTTTAATGAGAAACTTTTCTAAATGAATAACTCTTTGCTTATTATTCGGAGCGTTAAACAATTTGTCCTCTAATTCATTAGCTTCATTATTAGCCAAGTCTTGAAGTGAAAGGTTTTCATTTAATAATTCAGTAATTGGAAAATTAAAAAAAGATTTTAATCCATGTGGTCTGAATACAATAAGAATCATACCTGTTTTTCCAGATAATGACAAGTCATAATAATTAGTTTGTTGGCCGCATATAACCAAATTTGGTTCAATGTATTTGCCTGAATTCTTTTTCTGGAATTTTGATGGAGAACCATAATGAAAAACCATTGTTGCATAACCGCAGGGGTAAACTCTTTCTTTAGGCAAATAGTCTATTGTATTGTCTGTTTCAACAATGAAATAGTTTTTTATGAATTTGTGTAAAATTTTATTAGGTTCAATAGATGTAATCATTCTGCTTAATCTTGACGGTTAGTGGGGCACAGGGCGTTTGGTATTTCAAAGCACCAACGTATCAAACCGCTATATGTTTCATTAAATATTATATTCTGTTTCCTTTTATCTTAATTGTCTATTTGAAATCAATTTAATAATATTTTCAAACATGTGTTGGTCAAGATAAGCTTCTTTCTTTTCCTGAATTTTAACTAATGAACTTCTAAAAACTGCCAGATATCTTTTGTATTCAGTCTCCGTTACATAATTCTTTAAAACGTCAATGAAGTCTTGATAATGTTGGTTGACATTTTGGTTCGACATCCATTTATAATAGACCTTCTGGTACAAGCTTCCAAAAATCATGTATTGTAGCCCATTGTCAGGATTTAGATAATTTGGAACATAGAACGCTTCCTTTAAAAGCTTTTTCTTGTTTTCAGGACTATTCCCTTTCAATTTGTCAAGACTTTCAATGGCTTTATTCCACCTTTTAATAGTCAATTTTCTTACAATAATGAATCCTAATGCATAGAGTCCGATTAGCACAACCGCTGCGGTATAAAAACCTGTTGACTGGAATTCAGAATATGAAGAAATAATAAAGCCTGCAAATCCAATCAACCACATTGGGAGCCAGAAAATACGTCCCTTTACTTTTCCAATTTCCCCAACTCCAGAGACCACATAAAAAAGTAACCAAAAATAGGGATGGGTAAACTCATCAAACTGCGGATTGAGAAAACCTAAAAGAAATCGAAGTAAATAAATAGTAATTAATAGGAGTATTGCGTAAAGATTTAAAACTATCCTCATTTTTCTTTATTTTTTAATAGAATATAACATCTGTGAAAACAAATGTTCTTTCCAAAACTTTCTTTTATTTTATCAATACCTCTTCCAAAACTAAATCTGAAAATCAAGCGAATCAGGCACATTAGCAAGGTAAGAAAGAAAGTGATCCATTTCGAGTGCAGGTGATTCACATTGAGGTTTACCCACAACCACTGCAGGAACTCCGGCAACTGTACTGTGTTTTGGAACATCTTTAAGCACCACACTTCCTGCACCAATTTTTGCACCCTCGCCAATTTCAATATTTCCCAGCAGCTTAGCTCCTGAGCCAATCAGAACTCCTTTTCTGACTTTTGGATGCCTGTCGCCACTATCTTTACCAGTACCACCAAGGGTAACTTCATGCAATATTGATACATCATTTTCAATAACTGCTGTTTCGCCAATAACTAGTGAGGTTCCATGATCGAAAAAAACACCACAACCTATTTTTGCTGCCGGATGAATGTCTGCCTGAAAAACTTCAGAAACTCGATTCTGCAGAAAATAAGCAAGCGATTTTCGGCCTTGCCCCCACAACCAATGTGCTACCCTGTAAACTTGTAAAGCATGAAAACCTTTAAAATATAGCAAAGGTGCCAGGTAAGTATCTGAGGCAGGATCGCGATCGAAAATGGCTCGTAAATCACAAGCAATTTTGTCTTCCATTTTTTTATCTGCTCCAAAGGCCTCCTTAATCACATCACGGAAAAGCATGGCACGTAGCGTGGCTGAATGCATTTTGCTAGCCAAATGAAAGCTAAGTGCATCTTTCAGACTTGAATGTACCAGTATCGTTTCCTGAATAAAGCTTGCCAAAAGGGGTTCGTTTTTCGAAAACACCTGTGCCTCTTTATATATCTGTCGCCAAAGTTTTTTGTTATCGTCCATAAAGCAAAGTTATGATATTCAATGAAAAATTGAACATTCTTATCTTTAATTTTATTTCTTCAGGCTTATAATGCCAAAGCCCACATATCGCTACCTGCACCAAACGCGGAAATCTGTAAAGTGAATAATCTTTCAGGGCAAAAACAAAAAAGGGAGACAATTATGCCTCCCATTTACAATTAATTTGCATTCAATAGATAATTTTATGCACCAACTATTACCTTTTGAATACTTATTAAGGTACGGATGTATTTGTAAGCTATTTCACTAACACCTGAAACAGTTTTTCAGAACCTTTATCATCATAATCATCATGAATCATGAAGTAATAAAGCGTTCTTGTTTCTACTTCTATTTCTGCAGGAAATTTTTCCCATCCACTAAACTCAGTAAGCTTATTTTCTAATGTATCAAGCGTGTATAATTTTATTTCCGGAACAATATCATCACTGAAATCTTTAGCCATAAAACTAAGTTTATTGCCTTCATCTACCTGTATTTTGTAAAAATCTTTATCTCCCGACGGGAAAATTGCAAGATTTAATGTATCGTTTCTGCTTACTGTTTTTGCCGAGTCATGAATTTCATTGGGTTCATTAACATCAATATCATCAATAAAATCAACTTTTAGTTCTAGTTCACCTTTCGAGCCAGCATCATCATAATCATCATGGATTAACAAATAAACCATGCCGGTATCAGCTACATAACAAGCATTTGGAAATTTCCCCCAACCACGAAGCTCTTTTTGCTCATCACTGGCCCAATCATCAACTTTTATAAATTTAATTTCAGGAACTACCTCTTCCTGACTGTTTTTTATCATGGTTTTTATATAACCTTTTTTATCCATATGGACTTTGAACCAATCTTTGTCGCCTTTAGGGTAAATGTAAATTTTTTGAGCCTTGCCAAATTCAAGTTCTTTGGCTGTTTCAGGAGATTCATTAAATTCAAAATCATCAAATTCTGAAACAAATTCAACCTTAATACTAATTGGATCGGTCGAAGCTTCATCATTATAGTCATCAATTATAGCAAAATAGTAGGTCCCTGCCTCAGGTACATGCAATACTGCCGGAATATCAGTCCAACCTTTTATTTCCTTATCCTTTTTCCCCTCC
>JBNKJW010000099.1:0-9244 GCA_050291445.1 Bacteroidales bacterium
GTCGTTTAACACCTAAAAATTAAAGATGTATTATTATATATTACAATGATTGCAACATACAAAAGCTAACTGTTAAAGGATCATTATATAAAAAATACATATTAAAAGTATTCACAGGATATAAATTACTTACTTTTAATAAACCCCGGCCAACACCTCCTGGCCTCCCACAAGTTATAGGATTTACTTCTGCAGTAGGTTTTCCTTCAGCCATTTTCCTATAATGATTCAAAGATTTAAGGATGTTGCATGCCTATATCATTTTTTATACATAGCAAAATATACCGCATACCAATAAATAAGAAACAAAATATTTAATATACATACACAGTTTATTTTCAATTATATGCACACATTTACTCACTTTAATTTTGGGAAATCTTTAAATTAGGATTAAATTGGGTTACTCATTCATTTTGTCTCTGACCTTCAAACTACAAGTATGCCTGCTACAAAAAGTAAAACCGTAAATGAATGGTGCCGCTGTGCAAAACGAATATTAAACGGATCTATACCTTTAACAAGAAAAAATAAGGAAAAACTTAGACCATTCAAGCAGAAATTGCGTGATTTAGCAAACAAAAAGGTTTCTCAAAGCAAAAAGAAGAAGATAATTCAAAATGGGGGTTTTTTCAGTGGTTTTTATCGAAGTCTAAAAAGAAAAAATAGAGAGCAAGCAGAGAAGTGGAAACAGCAACGAATGTTACATCAAAAGTAAAAAACTACACCATTAAATGTCATTCAAGATCAAGACACTGTACAACTAAGATGACTTTCTGGTTCAGTTTTGAAGAATGCTCACCATATGGACTTTTAATGCCAACTCTACCAAAGTGTATGATTCTTCAAGAAGATGAGTTGATAAATGGTATGCATAATAAACTATATTATAGCGATGATTTTAAGACATATGAAGAAATGCTCCATGCATACCACAAAATTATGAAAATTGCTGGGGATAGAGGTGGAGGAAGGTTTTACAAAGGTGATGATAAAGAAATAAAAACTATGCATACAGATTATGAATCTTTTCTTCAGAAATATTACCCAGAGGAAGTTTTTGATATTGAACCATATTTCACCTTAAATGAAAGCCTATGACGTCATATGCATAGTATACTAAAAGAAAGTATCACCATTTAGCAATCATTTTAAAATCAGCAAGCTACATGAACAGATCAATTCTGAAGAAGTCAACAATAAGAAATAGAGAAAAACGGGTTACATTTGACTCTGAAGAAGAAATTTTTTTAATACCCAGTACAGAAGAGCGCTCTGGAGCACACTGGATTCTTGATTCACTGCGTTTTCAGCAACGTATAAAAGCATTTGAAGATATTTTCAAAAAAATATGGCGAAAATGCTAAGCATGATTCCTTGTTTTAATCCACCTACGTACAAAAGTTTTCATGTCAAGTTCGAAATACTCATACCTGAAGACATTGATATAGTTGAATTGTGGTGGAAATTCAATCTGCATGTGCAATTGGCTTTTGATGAATTGGTTCTAAATCTGAAAGAACGATTTCCGCTGAAAGATAAGATTAGCTTGGAAATTCAACAAGATGATATGGTTTTAAAGTTACCATCGATTAAAACTAAAGATATGACAGGAAATTGGTTGATGGAAGCAGTTGAAAATGAATTGGGAGATTTTTTAATTTTAAATGTTAAAAAACCTTTCAAAATACAAGGATTATCGTGTCAGATATAACTCTATTAATAAATCTTTTTAATATAAAAAAACCTGTTTGAAGTTGATTAATTCATTTACTCATCAACCATTCGTTTATAATGTCAGATACTAGGCTCCAGGCACCCCTAAGTATGGTAGTCAATGGATCATCAGGGGTTGGGAAAAGTGAATGGATAAAAAACTCATCAGATACCGTGATCAAATGATTTACCCACCACCTGAAAAAATAATATGGTGTTATCGTACATGGCAACCAACTTATACAGATTTAATTGGGCAAGTGGAATTTGTAAAAGGTTTGAATTACAAGATAGATGGAAATCAAGCAACCCTACTTGTGCTAGATGACATGATGATGCAACTAAATGATGATATTGTAAATCTATTTGTGGCCGGTCGCCATGACAATGTCAGTGTTATTTTTGTCACACATAATATCTTTTTCAAAAAATTGAGAACCATAGCTCTTAATACACAGTACCTTGTACTGTTTAAGAATGTACGGGATGGTAGTCAGATTCAATGTTTAGCACGTCAAATGTTTCCTGGTAAATCAAAATATGTTCTGGAAGCCTTTCAGGATGCCACTTCTCCAGCTTTTGGATACATACTTTTTGATTTTAAACCAAACACCCCTGATCATTTTCGTCTCAGAACCAATATTTTTCCTGGAGAGCAGCAGTATACTTATGTTCCATTATAAAAACATTATAAAATGCCTTGCAAAAAAATATATTGGTCAGTCAATGATAGACTGCCACAGTGACACACAATGGAGAAGGTTAAGCGTCAGGCAACATTGCTAAAAGTCCTACAGAAAGCGACACCAAAATTACGTCATCAAATTCTAAAATCTGCATCACCTGAATTAATAAAAGTATTATGCGACTGTTCATTGAATATCTTAAAAGGAAATGTTCCACTATCAAGGGTTCAGAAGAAAAAACTTCATACTCATCGCAACAAGTTACGTTCTTTGATTAAAAAAAGTGTACCCGTAGCTAAAAAGAAAAAAATATTACAAAAGGGAGGTTTTTTACCAGCCTTATTATTACCTATTGCTGGAGCTCTACTTTCAAGTTTAATTAAATAATGGATCATACAAAAAAACTGGCTGTTATCCCTGAAGATTTATTGGAAGCATTAAAATATAATCAAAAACAACAGATGGGCCCAACTGGTGAACAACTTTTGGCCGTCGATCAGGACATAAAATCTATTCTATCTCGGACAGATCTACCTGAAGATGAAAAAGTGCAATTGTATGCATCAGCTTTGGATAAATATCATGTAATTAAACACCGTGTCCCAGTTTCAAAACCAAGCGTTCCAACACCTACTGCAAACTTACCAGCTTCAACAGCTGATGATGATTGGGAGAAGCAAATTACTTCTCTTTTACCAAAGAATCAACGTAATAAAGGTACACAGCTTTATCAGTGGATGAAGAATAACTTACCTGACATTAAAGTTACTGATAGAGGTGAAATTGAAGGACTACCAGATTCAAATATTGTCGATCTGATAGATGAAATTTCAAGATCGAAACCTAGAGTAAAAGCAGGTTTACCTAAAGGATTTGATTCATTCATGTCAAGACTCCATGAAGCTAACATTCCTAGAAGTCTAATTGGTAATGTTCAACATTTGAAGAAATCAAGTATAATTGATACTCCACCGTCCAGTTCATCAAAAGAAGACCGTAGCCGTTCGAAGTCACGACGGACAACACCTTTTCATACACCAAGAGGTCGTTCAGTTGCACCGCGACGTTTAAAATGGCAAGAGTCTTAAAATCAATCTATAACAACCCAAAACACCCTGCAGGATTTAGCAATCCAAGAACATTGTATCATCATGTGAAGAATCAAGGTATTACAAAGGCAAAAGTTGATGAGTTTTTAAAAGGTCAAGAAAGTTACACATTACATCGTCAGTTGCGCAAAAGATTCCCAAGAAACAGGATATATGTACTAGGCATTGACCAACAGTGGGAGGTAGATTTGGCCGATTTACCATCTATTAAAGAAGAAAATGACGGTTATCGTTACCTCTTTTGCTGTATTGATGTTTTTTCCAAATATGCTTGGGTTATACCATTGAAAAGAAAAACAGGTGAGGCCTTATTAGATGGATTTAAGGAACTCTTTGACAATACAGAAAGAAGGCCCAAGACAGTCCGTGGGGATAATGGTGGAGAATTTAATAATGCCAAAGTGAAGGCATATCTACAGCAACAAGGAATAACCTTTTTTAAAAGCCAAAATGAAGTTAAAGCAGCTATTGTTGAGCGTTTTCAAAGAACACTGAAAGGATACATGTGGCGTTACTTTACTAATTCTGGTTCTTATCGGTATATTGATAAACTTCAGGATTTTGTATATGCCTATAATCATCGAATACATCGTAGCATTAAGCATAGACCTGCTGATGTTACAGCTAGAAACGAAAGTGAAATCCGTCATATTTTATACCCTTCTTTAAAAAAGACATTGCCTAAGTATAAATTCAAAGTTGGTGATCAGGTTAGAATCAGTTACTTAAAAAATCCCTTTCAGAAAGGTTATCAGCAAAACTGGACAGAAGAAATTTATACTATCAGTCAAAGACTACCGAGAAGACCTCCAGTATATCGCATAAAAGACAGTGAAAATAACATTCTGGAAGGTACATTTTATAACCTAGAATTGCAAAAGGTTATTCCACCGGAATATTACCGCATTGAAAACATAATTGAGGAACGAGGAAAGGGACGTAATAAAGAATATTTAGTGAAATGGAAAGGCTACCCGAATTCAGCCAACAGTTGGATCCATCACAGTCAACTCAAGAAGTAGAATCATCTAGGTCCTCTGGTTCTTCAAAATGGTTGTGGTTTGGTCACCGAATACCACGTTCTGAAATTGAATATTTTGTTATATCCTTGATACTTTATATTGTTATAATCGTTTCACTGAGTAATTTAACTATTGGAGTTGAGCCATCAAACTTATGGATTGCTTTATTGTCAAGTTCCTTAGGTGTCTTTGTACCACAACCTCGAATGATTAATAAAAGTACATAAATATATTTTCAATTTTCGTTGTTTCTCAGTCTTAATTTGACCGTCATGGAATCATTTTATGTTACACTCCCCAGCAACTCATCCATGGATATATTTCCTGAAAATACTGTAAGTAGGTTCAAAACTCAATTACCTACAACTTTAACATTTGATCAACCATATGAAATGGGTCTGACTGAATTCATATTTCCTGCAAATTGGTACAATATCATAGAAGGTAATAACAATGTTAACTTTAAACGAAAAAGAGGATGGATCAGAGTTCCGAGCAAGAAAATTCAAATTTCTGTTCAAAAAGGATTTTTAAACATTACCAGTTTTCTTCAAGAAATGGAAGACCAATTATTCCGTGTTGTCAACACACAAAATACAGATGTATTTTCCATTCGTCAAGATCAGAAAGTTTTAATCCAAATTCCACCCCAGATCAAGCAGATGGAATTAAATGAATCATTAGCGCATGCCTTAGGATTCCAAAGTACTATTATAAATCGTTCAACTACAGGACATCGTGCACCGCAGAGAAGTTTTATGGGAAATAAGCAATATATATTTACTGTAGAGACTAATGAAGAGGACATTCTATTAAATGAAGATATAAATCAGAACTTTTCCATTCCCGAGGGACATTACTCTGATCCTCATAAATTGTTGAATCTCTTAAATACCTTAATGGTATCAATATTACGACTTCCTGTTCTGAAAAAAGACGAGGGTTTTACTTTGGATTCTGAAGGAGAGTTCATTGAGGCAAAGTTACCCTTTACCGGAATTGAAATCAGTATGGATCCAGCCTTGGCTTCATTATTTGGATTCGAAAAATCAACTCTTAGCAGTGGAAGAAGAATCAAAGCATCATTTCCTTTCGATGTCAGGAACAGTTATTATAGCGTCTATATTTATACAGATGTAATAAAACCTCAACTTGTAGGTGATTCAAGATCAAAATTACTTCAAGTACTCCCGGCACCTCAGCGGACGAATGCTATTATCAGTCATACATTTAACCCTATTGAATACGTACCTTTAGAGCAATTACAATTCAATCAGATTGCAATTGATATAAGAAATGGTTCTGGTGATCTTATACCATTCCGTTCCGGGCATTCGATTGTTAAACTTCATTTTAGACCTATTAAAAAATGATACCTATATATCAAGGAAGGCGACGACAAAGAGGATATGGTCTTGGATCGGTTTTTTCAAGCTTGTTTCGTAAAGCTACACCTCTGTTGCTAAAAGGTGCCAAGAGTGTCGGGAAGCAACTACTCAAAACAGGGGCAGCAGTAGCTAGCGATGTTTTAGAAGGTCAAGACATTAAATCATCACTGAAAGAACGAGGAATAGAAGGTGCCAAAAATCTGGGTAGACAAGCCATACATCAAGTAACCAATAAAAGAAAGTTACCGCAAGAGGAACAGTTCATTCAACCAAAACGCCAGCAAAAGAGAAGACGTACTAAAAGAGCTCCAGATATTTTTGATTAAATATGGATAGTATAGCTGAATCTAGTTGCCAATGTGGAAAATCAGAAGTTGATCTTTTTGATTTACCGCCAACACAGGTAGCACTTCAAAATGGATCTTATCTCAAAGTCAACCCGCGCGAAGTCAGTGATCAACATAGTATAAAATTTGATTATACTGCTGATAATGGTGTTTTTCTGGATTTGAGCCACAGTTACTTCACTATTGAAGCCAAAATTCAGGGGGCCAGTGGTACAAACAAGAAGGTCGGTCCTATCAATTTTTGGGGACACTCCTTATTCGATCAAGTGGATTTATGTTTGAATGGTCAACTCATTACTTCATCAACCAAATCATATCCATACGAAGCCTTTGTCAGTACCCTCCTCTCATATGGTCGTGAAGCTAAAAAGAGTCACCTAGAACTAGCAGGATATACAAAGGATACAGGAAATATGGACGATAATAAAACAAAAGATGGCGAGGGTGAAAATGCAGGCTTAGTTGCTCGAGCTAAACGAGTTTCCCAAGGCCAAACAATCACACTTTTAATGCGTCCATGTTTAGCTTTGTTCCAGCAAGAACGGCTTTTACCTAGTGGTACAGAAATTAGCATGACTTTCATTCCCTCTAGCTCAGCCTTCAATCTAATGAGTCCAGAAGCAAACAAGTACAAAACAAAAATAACTGGAATGACTTTCCATGTCAGACAAGTTAATCTTCTACCAAGTCTAATGACAAGTATTGCTAAACAAAGAGAATCTAAAAGTGTACAATATCCGCTTCGTCGACTTGTAACTACAACAAAAACATTAAATACTGGTGTGAGACTTTGTGATGAAGAATTGTTCAAAGATCAGAAACCAAGGAGAATTTTTATTTGTATGACAACCGAAGCTGCAAGATCCGGTGCCTTAGACAAGAATCCCTTTAATTTTCAACATTTTAATTTGCAAGAAATCAAACTGCAAAGCGGAAATGAACTCATTAATGGACAGATACTGACACCTGATTTTGATAATAATGATTATGCATTGAGTTATTTCAGCCTGTTTTCCAACACTGGAAATTTCTTGGGTGATCAAGGTCTCGATGTGACCTATTCTGACTATAAATCAGGATATGCTATTTTTGTATTTGACTTGACACCTGATTTAGATGATGGGGAACATTTATCAATTGTCAAAAGAGGAATAATTAGACTCAATATGAGATTTAAAGCACCTATCACTGAAACAGTCACCATTTTTGCTGTGGCTGAAATGGAGAACGTATTACAAATAGGATCAAGAGGTCAAGTTATAAAAAATTGGGTATGAACACCAAAGAGCTAGAAGATATTTTGTCGAGAAATCAAGTAACAAAAAATGTATTTCAAGGTGTTTTTGCTGTGGATCAATTACCTAAAAGGAATAGGAAAATACCTGGACTATACATTGTCAATACTGATTCAAGTTCTGAACCAGGAGAGCACTGGATCGCCATCTTCTTTCCCGAAGCTGGAAAACCTGAATACTTTGATTCATTTGGATTAAGACCTTGGAAATCAGAAATTTTGAATTTACTGTTACCGACTTGGAAGGAAAACAAAACACTAGTTCAGCATCCAATGGCATCAACATGCGGTCAACACTGTGTATTTTTCAGTTATATGCGTTGTTCTGGACAAAGTTTTAAAACTGTGCTCAAATATTATAGTTCTAATCTTAAGTTTAATGATTTGTTTGTTGAAAAATTTGTTAAAGAAATGTTTTGAATAAAAAAGATTTATTGATATTAAAGTTGTTGTTTTTCTGTTGTTGAAAAATAAAAATTTGAAAACAGTTATAAATATTGATTAACTATTATTGACATATATAAAACAGATATAAATACATACTAAAGCTTCCGGCGGCCATCTTGTTTCCGGTGTCCATGTTTTACACAGCTCCAAGGCTGCGCCCATTAGTCATATGATACTACTAAAACATACTAAAATCCATGGAGTATTCTATGCAGCAACAATGAAGTTAGTCCATAAGTATTGACTTCCAATTGAAACATGAAATAACTGTGAGGAAATTCTCTTAGATAATTTTCACAGTCTGATAATATTTCTTCCTTATCAGTAGGAAATTTGTTACAGGCTTGAAGAATAAATTCAACTGCTACCATATACCGTCCCATGTGGTAAATCCTATCTGAAAATATCTCATGAACTACATCCAAAACTTTTTTAGATGTTAAGCCAGAAAAATAATCCGTTTCTCCGAGAGATATCAAATGTCTTTGATCTTGAACTATACGTCTTAATAAAGCCATGATGTTAATTAAGAATTCAATTTTAATTTCTTGTTTAATCGAGCACTTTCCTTAATCTAAGGCAATCTTTCAGTACAGCAGAACTTAAATCGAGTGACGTCACTTGTTTTTCTTTTTAAAAATCTGATGATGTAATAGAATTTTCCCAGTTCTAAAAGTATTGTGACGTCACTTGTTTTTCTTTAAAAAATTCTGATGACGTAATGAGTTCTTCCCTGTTCTAAAAATATATCTGATCGCTGATTGGCTGAGCAGACAGAAATCCTGGCTTCTGATTGGTTGAATAACTTGACTTCTGATTGGTTAGATAACTTGACTTCTGATTGGTTAAAAAGTTAAACAAGTCTAAACAAGTAAAAATACTGGCTTCTGATTGGTTGATTGAGGTTATATATTGTTGGGTACTCACAGAAATGACAATCATTTCAAAGGAACAGCCAACATGAAAAGAAGTCAGCCTGAAAGCGAAGAGTCAAACTCCAAGAGGATATGTGTGAATCAAGAAACAAATAAAAAGGGAACTACCTTGAAGAGATTTCAAAACGGATCGGTCAAAATTCAACAACAGTACTTTATCAAGATGAATGCTGAAACATGGGAAAAATTTACCAAAGTGTCTGAAAGTATAACAGCTAATTGGGATTGTTTGGAAGAAGGAAGATGGCCACTGAACGATAAACTTCATGCAACTCTGAGTAAGTTTAAGGAAGATTTTTT
>JBNKJW010000100.1:0-13360 GCA_050291445.1 Bacteroidales bacterium
CCCTCAAAATAGCCCGCTATTCTTTCTGCATTTTTAGCACATATCTGGTATAATTCCGAATTTCTGTGTTGAATATTTTATGTCGAACTCAGGTTAATACACAAAAAATTTTTCTGATTTTGTACTATCCTCGTTTAAGCAACTATCAAAAAAATCTATTTTCTGTAACCTTTTTCAAAAAACAAAGTATTACCTTTAAAACAAATTCTTGACGCAACATTTATAATTATGTTACGTCTTTTATTTGTCTCCTTTACCTCCATTAACCAAAGTGCCCTTAAACAGGGTTGTATTTTTATAAGGTTTTTCTTTGATGCAATGCATCAAAAGAGCCTGATATTACACTAATTAAACCTTTTTTTATGAGAAAAATGACTTTGGTTGTGGTGCTGTTTTTGCTAATAACGCAAGTTTTAGAGGCGCAGGAAACAAAACAAGAAAAAGAGCAGGTAGTTGAAAAAAGAAGCTACCAAACCACCTTCGCAAAAAAACCACCCGAAATTGACGGGCTGCCTGATGATGATTGTTGGGATTTGGTTGAATGGGAAAACAAATTTACCCAAACTTCACCCTACGAAAACACGGAACCAACGCAACAAACTTCATTTAAAATTGTATACGACAATAATAACCTCTACGTGCTGGTGCGGGCACATGATACTGAGGCAGACAAAATCAGTAAAATTTTATCAAGAAGGGACCATTTTGATGGTGATATGATAGAAATTAACATCGATAGTGATTTTGATAAACAAACGGCCTTTTCATTTACTGCCATGGCATCAGGTGCCAAAGGTGACGAAATGATTAGCCTGAACGGAAACAACTGGGATGAAAGCTGGAACCCGGTGTGGTTTTTAAAAACATCTATTGATGATAAAGGCTGGTATGCCGAAATGAAAATTCCATTTACACAACTGAGATTTGGAAAAAAAGAAGAGCATGTTTGGGGTCTACAGTTTATGAGGCACCTGCACCGCGAGCAGGAACGATCGCATTGGCAGTACATTCCTAAAGGTTCACCGGGTTTTGTACATTTATTCGGTGAGTTGCATGGTATCAAAAACATCAAACCAAAACGCCAGATTGAAATTGTTCCGTATGTGGTTGCTAAAACTGAAACTTTTGAAAAAGAAGAAGGTAACCCGTTTGCTACCGGAAATAAAAGCAGCCTTTCAGCGGGCGTTGATGGGAAAATTGGTATCACCAATAACTTCACCCTGGACTTTTCTATCAATCCCGATTTTGGACAGGTAGAAGCCGACCCCTCTGAAGTAAATTTAAGTGCTTTTGAAAGCTATTTTTCTGAGCGGAGGCCCTTTTTTGTTGAAGGTAAAAACATTTACGAATTCAGGCCATCAAACACTTCTGTTATTGGTAAATATGGTAGAGATAATCTATTCTATTCCAGGCGGATAGGGCGATACCCCCAGCATGAACCTGAAACAGAAGATAACGAATATGTTGATATGCCCGAAGCTACTACCATAATTGCAGCCATGAAACTATCAGGCAAAACAAAGAAGGGACTTTCAATTGGCATTTTAGAAAGTGTAACGGCCAACGAAAAAGCGGAAATTGACAACAACGGCGAAAGGCGTGAAGAAAGCGTTGAACCACTGACTAATTATTTTGTCGGACGAGTTCAGAAAGATTTTAATAAAGGGCAGACCATTCTTGGTGGTATGATTACTGCCGTGAACAGGGATATTACTAACCCGGATATGAACTACCTGCACACCGAGGCATATGCAGGTGGTATTGATTTTGAGCACAACTGGAAAGACAGAACCTGGTACATTGCCGGAAAAGGAACTTTTAGTAATGTAGTTGGCGATAAAGAAGCTATCTTAAACACGCAAACTTCGTCGGCACGGTATTATCAGCGACCAGATGCTTCGCATTTATCAGTAGATTCAAGCCTTACTTCGCTCAAAGGCTACGGTACCACTTTGCGTTTTGGAAAACGAAGCAAAAAAAGAATACAGTTTCAAACAAGTTTAACATTACGTTCACCAGGGCATGAGTTTAATGATTTAGGCTATATGCCTTATGCCGACAACATACACCATGGTACCTGGGTAGGTTACTATATTCGTAACCCATTTAGTATTTTCCGAAACTTTTATTTAAACATGAATTACTGGATGTACTGGGATTATAGCGGCACCTTGCTCTCTACCTCATTTAACACCAACTTTAACACCCAGTTTAAAAACAAATGGTATTTTAATGCTTCCATTTCGAAAGGATTAGAAAATATTTCAACAAGTATGCTCAGAGGAGGCCCGTCATTTAAAAGCCCGGGCTTTTTTGAGATCAATTACAATGTAAATTCTGACGACTCAAAAAAAGTTTCATTCTATACCGGCAATTATCATGGATGGGGTGTTGAAAAAAGCTTTGAGAACCATTGGTATTGGTTTGGAGTTGATATTAAACCAATGAATTCTTTATCCATTTCTATTGATCCTGAATATGGCATTAACCAAAGAGATTTACAATATATTGAAACTCTTGACTACAGCGGGGAAGACAGATATGTATTTGCCACCCTGAACCAAAAAACACTTTATTTTACAGTGAGGGTAAATTACACAATTACACCTGAACTAAGTATTCAATATTATGGGCAACCATTTATTTCATCCGGAGAATACACTGATGTAAAAAGGATTACAAACCCTGCAGCGGATAGTTATAAGGGCAGGTTTCATACTTTCTCTGCAAATGAAATTGCTTATAATATTGCTGACGAACAATACAATATTGATGAAAACGGCGATGGAACAGTTGACTACAGTTTCGATAAGCCTGATTTTGATTTTCAGGAATTTCGTTCAAATTTAGTGGTAAGGTGGGAATATTCGCCAGGCTCCACGGTTTACTTTGTCTGGTCGCAGGGAAGAAGCACTGAAGGATCAAGTGGTAGGTTTGATTTTAATAAAGATATGGATAACTTGTTTAGCATTCAACCTCACAATGTGTTTCTGATAAAATTGAATTATTGGTTTTCATTATAAAATAACTTTCAACTTTGCCAAAGGACTTTCTTCGTAACCTATTATCAACTAGATACTTTGGCAAAGTTTTTTTATAAAAATTAGATTGTATCCGGCCTATTTCATTTGTTACATCCAAATTGATTCAAAAACTTGCAATAATTCCTCAAACTCTTCAATAGTCATGCTTAACAATGCAAGTAATTGCTGTTCGTTTTCTTTAATTTTACTATATTTGAGCATGGGTTATTGGGTTTTAGTTGGCTCTTTTGCTAATTGTCAATATAAAACCTTTTAGCCCATTTTTTAATAAATCAAAAAAAATTGTAAAGATTAATACACTATTCTATATAATCTCTAATATCATAATAAAACAATTTTCATTAACTTTAAAACAATTGTAACCACTAAAAAAAACACGATGAAAAGAATTAAATCACTGATTACCTGCACCCTACTCCTCTCATTTTTATGCTTTCAGACAGAATTTGTAACATCCCAATCCAATAATCAAAAAGCGGGATACGACAAAGCAAGTTATAATGGCTTTAAAGATGGTGAATTTTTGAAACACTGGCAGGTATTAGGGCCTGTAAAAATTGGTGACTCGAAGGAAAACCCAAATGATTCAATACAAAAATCAGTATTTGAAAAAGATGAATTTAAAGTAGTAAAAACAAAAGCAAACAAACCCCTACCGACAATTACAATAAAAAATAAGAAATATAGTTGGGAGCTGAAATCTTATGATGATGGTTTAGTTGATTTTATCAAAGAATATGGCTCGCTTGAATACGCCTATGCTTATGCTTTAGCTGAAGTAAAAATGGACAAGGCTGAAAAAATAGTGGTTGGAATTGGTAGTGATGATGCAATAAAAGTATTTATAAACGGTAAATTGGCTCATTCTAACTGGATTGGAAGGGCTACAGTACCCGATCAGGATATTGTTGTTTTTGACCTGCAAAAAGGCAGCAACCAAATATTGGTAAAGGTTCAAAATATGGCGTATGGCTGGTCGTTTACAATGCGTAAGCTTACTAAAGAATTAATGAACCAGGCTTTACTAACTGCTGCAGCTAATGGCGATAGTCAACAGGTTAAATTTTTAACGGAGCATGGTGGTAACATTAATTTTGTAGGAAAAAATGGATTAAATGTTTACCAAACCGCCCTTGTAAATGGACATGACCACTTATTAACTTACCTTGAGAAGATCGGTGCTAAAAAGGATGCCCCACTACCGTCTCTTGAAAATTATATTGAAAACCTTTTTAGTGAAATGGAAGATGGAGTGAAACCTGGTGCAGCTGTACTTGTTTCAAAAAATGGCAAGGTTATTTATAAAAAAGGGTTTGGATACGCCGATGTTGGCAACAAAGTTAAGATTACTCCAGAAACTAAATTTAAAATTGCGTCCATTTCAAAGCAGTTCATTGCATCCTCCATATTAAAGCTGCAAGAAGAGGGAAAAATCAGTGTAAAAGATAAGCTTTCAAAGTTTCTGCCAAATTTCCCAAAAGCAAATAAAGTAACTATATATCAACTGCTTACACACACATCAGGCATCTTTAACTTTACCAACAGCCAAACACTTTTTTACGAGTTTTTAGTACCCATTTCACCCGAAAATTTGATTGATACCCTTAAGGCTTATCCCTACGATTTTGATCCTGGCGAAAAATATAATTATAATAACTCAGCTTATTTTATATTAGGGCATATTATTGAAAAAATTAGTGGCAAAAAACTGGAGCAATATCTCCAGGAAAACATTTTTAAGCCAATTGGAATGAAAAATACCGGCCTTTACAATTCAACAAGAATACTTGAAAATGAAGCTTATAGCTTTGAATACAAAGACGATAAAATAGAAAAGGCTTTTAAGTGGGATATGAGTTGGGCTGGGGGTGCCGGAGGTATCTATTCAACCGTTGAAGACTTATTTTTATGGAACGAGTCGCTTTTTAATGGAAAAGTATTATCTGATAGCAGCCTTAAAGCCGCTTTCTCTCCTATTTTATTGAATAATGGCCAAAAACTAGACTATTATGGCTTTGGCTGGGGTTTTAGCACCTACAAAGGTTTACGGTTTATTAGCCACAGTGGAGGATTACCTGGTGTTTCCACCTATTTAGCTCGTCAACCAGATACCAAAACAACCATTTGTATTCTAACCAACTACACACCTCACAACATATGGCCTTCTGCAAAAGCCATGATGATTTCAGATTATTTGCTCTGGAAAAAAATGAAAGAAATAGCTGATCAAGCACCTAAAGTTGAGGTTGATATTGAAACGCAGAAAAGTTATGTTGGAAAATATGATTATGGCCAGGGAGCAATTCTTACAGTTACTTTGGATGGAAAACAACTCTATGCACAAATGACTGGTCAGCCCAAATTTCCAATTTTTCCATCCTCTGAAAATAAGTTTGTATGGAAAGTTGTAGAAGCGTCTATAACCTTTACCGCTGATAAGGATGGAAAAGTTATTGGTGCTGTTCATAAGCAAGGTGGACAGGAGCTAAAAGTCAGTAAATTGACTGATAAATAGCAACTTAAGATATAAAAAAGGGCTGTCAAAAACAGCCCTTTTTTATAGGATTAGTCTAAATTACTTATCTAAATCTAAAATTGTTTTTTTGATAATTGCAACCGCTTCATGAATTTGCTCTTCGGTAATTACTAAAGGTGGTGCAAAACGGATGATATGGTCGTGTGTTGGCTTGGCTAATAAACCATTGTCTCGTAATGCCAAACAAACATCCCAGGCAGTTTTTCCGGCCTTTGGTTTAATAACCACCGCATTTAGCAAACCTTTTCCCCTAACTAGCTCAATACGCTCAGAATCAATCTTTTTCAATTCGTCACGGAAGATTTTGCCTAGTTTTTCTGACTTTTCTTCTAACTTTTCTTCTTTTATTACCTCTAAGGCTGCAATAGCCACTTTGCCAGCAATTGGGTTACCACCATAAGTAGAACCATGTTCACCCGGCTTAATGGTCAACATAATATCATCATCAGCTAAAACGCATGAAACGGGGAATACCCCACCTGAAACGGCTTTACCTAAAATAACAATATCTGGACGGATGCCTTCGTGATCTGAAGCCAGCATTTTACCAGTACGTGCAATACCGGTTTGAACTTCATCAGCAATAAACAATACGTTTTTCGACTTACACAAATCGTAAGCTTTTTTCAAATATCCTTCATCAGGAACATAAACACCTGCTTCGCCCTGAATAGGTTCAACAAGGAAACCTGCAACGTTTGGATCTTCCAGTGCTTTTTCCAATGCAGGGATATCGTTGTAAGGAATTACCTCAAAACCAGGGGTGAACGGACCAAAATCTTTTTTTGCCTCAGGGTCGGTTGACATAGAAACTATGGTAATGGTACGACCATGGAAGTTGCCATCGCAGACAATGATTTTTGCCTGGTCAGCAGGAACCCCTTTTTTCAAATAAGCCCATTTACGGCAAAGTTTCAAGGCCGTTTCGTCAGCTTCGGCGCCTGTGTTCATCGGAAGTACCTTATCGTAGCCAAAATATTTTGTGATGTATTCTTCAAATTCACCTAAAACGTTGTTGTAAAATGCTCGTGATGTAAGTGTTAATATTTTGGCTTGTTCTACCATTGCATTCACAATCTTAGGATGACAATGCCCTTGATTTACAGCAGAATAGGCAGACAAAAAATCAAAATATTTTTTACCTTCAACGTCCCAAACGTGCACTCCTTCACCTTTTTCGAGAACAACTGGTAACGGATGATAGTTGTGTGCTCCATATTTGTCTTCCCTTTTCATGTAATCTTGTGCGTTCATAATTCTTTTTTTTAGTTTTTAACGTGTTTCAAGTCCCCAAAAGTAACCAAACTTTCATGAATTACCAGCAACTTTTGTCATATTATAATGAGATGTGAGTATTTAGGTGTGAGTATATATTAAGTCATTGGCCAATAGTCATTCAATGTCATTTAGTTATGATTTTTTATAATCAATATTTTACAGGTTGTATATTGGAAATTAGTGTATTGGTATATTCTACAAGTCATTAGATTCTTGGCTTTACGACCAATGACAAGTCAATGTAAAAAAGTTAACAAATTGATTAGAAACGACGAAGTAATCCCTTTATAAAGATACACTATGCTGAATAACTTATCTTGATACTTCATCATGAAACTTCTTCGCAAGTAACACATAAAATGTCACCCAGGGATTCCCCTCTCCCTTTCCCCCAACTTTCCAAATGCTTTGTGCCGGCGTGGAGTCCAGAGGATAAAACCCATTTTGGAGTTGCTTTTTCTCTATAAGTTTCCAGGCATCAACCAGCCGTTCATCCTTTCCATACCCCATTTTACTTAAAGCCAAAAGAATCTCCCAACTACTTGTTCCCCAGGTTATTGGAAAAGAAAAAACACCCATATCTCTGTTTGCAAATTCAGTCAGTTTTGAATTGTAAACCCCGTTTCGTTTTAGAAAATAATCAATTAGCTGTTTACACCTGAGATGGTCCCAATATTCAGGCAACTCAGAAAATGCAAGCAGTACTTTTGCAGCACCCCTGATACAACTTTTTTTGTTTTTCGATTTTTTTTCATGCATTTCGCAGAGGTAACCACCATCTTTTCGTTCTGTAGCCAGCAATAAATCAATGGATTTTTGCAAACGCGTATCATCCCGAAAACCCAGTTTTATAAAAGTTCGGATGTTGTACCCTGTCAGGCAAGACATATTGTTCCAAAAATCACCGTTTTCTTTTTGGAGGTTTAAGTACCTATTAGCTGCTTTTTCAACCAAAGGATGCTCCCTTGTTAATCCTAATTCTGAAAGATAACTTAAACAAAAATGTGTACTGGCAAAACTACCGTATTCAACTCCATCACCAACTATTTTTTTTGTACGTGGGTTGGTTTGCAGCCAATAGCCATCGGGATGCATTTTGTTTAGGATTTTTTTAACTGATTTTGAATCAGAAATTTGGGTTTTAAGTGCCAAAACATCAGGATGAGTAGGCTCATAATCAAAGAGTTCCGATAAAATTCTGTAAGATAATGAAGGTGTTTCTATTTTAAGAAGTTGGTTAATCAGGTTGTTGTTCATGGTTTATAATAAAAACAGATTAAATATCATCCATTATTTTCAAAAATTCGCTAATCTCTGGTGTCAATAACTCATCTATTGGCTGCCAACTTGCTTTTCGTACAATATAATACATTTTCTCATCTCTAATTTCTTTTTTCATTCGAAAAAGTTATTTCTTCTGTAGGCAAAAATTCTTCAACATTTTCATTTTCATCTGAATAGTTATTACAACTTAAAAGTCCTAATAAAGCGATTGCATACAGTATTTGTCTTGTCATAAGATAATCCAATTCAAAATATTACAAATAACCTACTTCCTATCCAACAAAATATTCAACCCCAAACCAATAAACACCACACCACTTGCTTTTTGTAAAAACTTACTAATTCGGTCGTTTTTTCGTAAAGTATTGGTTATTAATGAAGCTGACCAGGCCAGGAACAAGCACCAAAGTGTACCTGTTGTCATAAAAGTAAAGCCTAATAGCAAAAACGGAACAGAACCAGTAACATGCTCAGGATTAATAAATTGCGGCAAAAAAGAAAGGAAAAACAAGGCCACCTTTGGGTTTAAAACATTTGTAAAAACACCCTGTCGGTAAATTTTCCACAGACTTTTGTGGTCAAATGCTGTTTGTTTGTTCTCGAACAGGTTGTTTTTATCCACCAACATTTTTATTCCCAAATAAACAAGATAGGCAACACCAACATACTTGACAATATTAAATGCAACAGCTGATTTTGCTAAAATAATTGACAAGCCTAAAGCAGCCAGTAAGGTATGAACCAATCCGCCTGTACTGACTCCCAAAACTGAAGCCATGCCAGCTTTTTTACCCTGGGCAATACTTCGGCTTAAAATGTAAATGGTATCGGCACCCGGGGCAATGTTTAATAAAATGCCTGCAATGATAAATGCTGTAAAGTTTTCAATTCCAAACATCATATAATTTTTAGTGGTTACGTTTATCTTTACAAACCTTTGTGTTTTAGTGACTTTGTGGCTAATTCTTTCTTGCCACTAATACAATACACCAATACACAAAGAAGCACTAAAGATTAAAAGAAAGTACTCATTTTTTAAACTGTCAATATTTTCTTTTTTTCCTTTAACAACTTGGTTAATGGTTCTCCCCAGTAAATTACTTCAACACCAAGTTCCTCTAAAATAACTGATGCTTCTAAATCATTGGCACATTTTTTACAGGCAGTTACGTACACACCATGTTCAATGGCTTCTTTTACCAACGCTTGCAACTCCTTGTTTTCTTTAACCAACTGGGTAGCATTTCCCCAAATAATTAAGGTTACTTTTTCCCACCAACCATATAGTCGTGAATTGATGGCATACATAAAAATCATTTCTTTGGCAGTTATTTCATTGCCATTTGCCCATAAAATGTAAACTTCGTTTTCCATAGTATATTTTTTAATAGAACACGGATAAAACGGATTTAACAGCTTTTTACAGATTATTTTTACAAATCAGATGAGCCTTTTTAAATCTTAACCTCGATCTGAACCTCAAGCTTCATCTAATCAACTCACTTTAGCAAGCAGACGCAAGGTTTTCAATCCTCTAAATTATTAAATACCATATAAATTAACTCTGCAACAATACCTGACCAGCCTGTTTGATGAGAAGCGCCTAGTCCTTTAGATTTTTCCGCATGGAAATATTCATAAAACAGCACCAGATCCTGAAAGTGCTCATTATGCTTGTAAATATCATGTGCAGCATGTATTGGACGTACCCCATCCTGATCTTTTGCAAACATGCCCATTATCCGAAGAATGATATTAAAAACGGCCTCTTTAAGGCTGATTTGATTGCCTGAAAATGATGGAAAATCAACCTGAATGTCTTCCTTATAAAAATTGTAATATTTTAATAATGATTCAAGTATCAAATAGTTCATCGGTAACCAAATAGGGCCACGCCAGTTCGAATTTCCACCAAACATATCAATCGAAGATTCTCCTGGCTCGTACTTGAGCTCCATATCTTCTTCTCCAAGCGTAAATTTATATGGATGTTGATGCCTTTTAGATAAACTGCGTATTCCTCCAGGGGCTAAAAACTCGTTTTCATCCATTAAAGCAACCAACAAACGCTCCAGCCTTTCCTTTGGAACAAATGATAACATCACATTCAGTCCCTCTTTGTAGTATTTTAATACATGATACTCTGTTTTGCCTTTCCTTAGTTTTCGGAACCTTTCAAATCTTCGTTTAAAATTGGGTAATCGCTCAAAATGTTCATTCTTAATCAACGCATGCGCAAACAAAGGCGTTAAACCAACCAAAGATCTAACTTTCAAAGTATGACTTTCTTTGTTTTTATGCCTCAGGAAATCAAAATAAAAGCCTTCTTCATCATCCCAAAGACCTTTTGTGTTTTCACTTATATCATTCATTGATTCAGCAATGTAAACATAATGTTCAAGGAATTTTGAGGCAACATCTTCGTAGGAATCATCATGCATTGAGATTTCAAGTGCAATCATCATCATTTTTGCTGCATACATGGCCATCCAACTAGTACTGTCAGCCTGCTCCAAAAACCAGCCTTCGGGTAAACGCATATTCCTATCGAAAATGGCAATATTATCAAGCCCCAAAAAGCCTCCTTCAAATATGTTATTTCCCTTGTGATCCTTTTTATTTACCCACCAGGTAAAATTTATTAGTAAACGATGAAAAGCTCTTTTCAAAAAACGGATATCCCCCTCACCTTTCATGCTTTTTTCTATATTGTAAACATTATACACAGCCCAAACATGTACAGGTGGGTTTACATCACTAAAACTCCATTCATAGGCCGGAATTTGGCCACTTGGCTTCATGTACCTGTCACTCAAAAACAACAAAAGCTGCCTTTTGGCAAAATCAGGATCAATTACTGCCAGGGGTATACAGTGAAAAGCCAAATCCCAAACAGCATACCATGGATATTCCCACTTGTCGGGCATAGAGATGATATCATAATTTCTAAGAGTAGACCAATCGTGATTTCTTCCACGTTTCCTATTTTCTGGTGGCGAGGGATGTTCAGGATCACCATTTAACCATTTCTCAATTTCGAAATAGTAAAACTGTTTTGTCCAAAGCATGCCGGCAAATGCCTGTCGGTTAATGGCTGCAAACTCCTCCGGAAATATGCCTGGTTTGGTTTTCTCATAAAATTGATCTGCTTCTTTCCTTCGTTGCTCAAAAACAGTTTCAAAATTCAGCATTGGCCTTTCCAGGTTACTTTTTTTGCAAAGCCTTAAATAAACCGTGGTATAAGAATGCCCGGCAATAAAACGTTTAAATACAACAGAACATTTTGTTCCAAAATTACGTGCTTTTGCCAGCGAGTAGTCCCTATGGATAATGGCATGATGAAAAATGTCTTTTACATAAGGATGCTTGTTTGGAGTAGCAAATATCTTTTCAGCATTTGTTTCATTTTCAGTGAACAAAACATGCCTGGGTTCCTCAAAATAGAAGAAATAATCATCAAGGTTATCATGTGATGTTTTTAAAAAAGTAGTATCATCCTTTTCAACCAACTCTATCTTAGGTTTTTTTATATCCGGTTCAAACGACCACTCATTGCGAAACCACAAGGTTGGAATTAGTTTCAGCTCAGCCTCTTCAGAAGCTCTATTGTAGGCAGTTATTTTTATTAAAATATCCTCAGTATCAACCTTTGCATATTCTACAAAAACATCAAAAAAGCGGTTATCGTCAAATAAACCAGTATCCAATAATTCATATTCCGGTTCATGCCTTGTTCTTTTTGCATTTTCATTAAGTAACCGCTTGTACGGGAAAGGGCCATGCGGATACTTATACAGGTATTTCATATAAGTGTGCATGGGTGTATTATCCAGGTAATAATAAAGCTCTTTGCAATCTTCGGCATGATTTCCTTCGGGGCCAGTAAGTCCAAACAGGCGTTCTTTCAGAATCGAGTCTTGCCCATTCCAAAGTGCTAATGAAAAACAAAGTTGTTGATATTCATCCGATATTCCTGCAATTCCATCCTCGCCCCAGCGATAGGCACGCGATCGGGCATTGTCATGCGGAAAATACCCCCAGGCATCACCATGTGCACTATAATCTTCGCGCACAGTGCCCCACTGGCGTTCACTTAAATAGGGTCCCCATTTCAGCCAGTTTTTTTTGCCAGAATAATTTTCACTAATGCGGATATCTTCAGGAGTATTAAATATTTTTTTGGACATGGCTCAAGCTGAAAACGATTTTCATTCAAGATTTTTGCAATAATTACACAGAATACTTCTCGAGTTTCATCTTTTTAACTATGCGTACATATTTGATAATCAGTACAATTAACCCTGCTGTAAAAAATGCTGTTCCAATAAACCCAATGGCACTAACTATTGCGAACATCCATCCCTGAAAAATTTCAGTTCCGTAAAAACGAACCAGAAAATAAGTTCCTACTGAATAGAACAAAGAGGTAAGTAAATGAATAAAAGAGCCAATACCAAGCAAGATACTTTCAGCGCAAGGTTTTACAATTATAAAATAAAGGCAAATGCCAAATACAACAAGTGAGCCCAAAATCCCCAATGTTGACCAAATAAAAGAAAAATCAAATCCTGTGTCTATCATTTCTATAAATTAATTAAGCTTTGTAAATTTTTACTTTTAATACAATAATACAAAATAATGAGGGAAAACTGTTAAATCATTCTTTTTTATAGCTAGTAGATAACCTTTTTAAATTTGATATGGTAATGAAAAGAAGCAGCCCAATTAGTACGATTGCGCTCATATAAAATGCATTTAAAATATTTTTTGGTTTGTATTCTAACACTATTTGATTTTCACCTTTAGGCAGCCATACTGACATAAATGTGTAATTTGATTGAATTAATTTACCTTCTTTTTTATTGATATACACTTTCCAGCCTTTGTAGTAGTTTTGAACAAAAGTAAGAAGTTGTGTACTGTTGTTTTTTACAATTAATTCAACACGATTTGGATTAAAATTCGTTATTTGAATCTTTTTGGATGATAATGTGTCAATGGACAATGAATCAATAATCAAGTTTGAATTAATATCATCTGCTAAATAAAACAATGGATTTTTAGTTACCGAATGAAACAAACCCTTGGTTTCACACTTTTCTTTAGATAAAAAATGATAAGGAGTGTATCCTGTAAATGATGTTTTGTTATGGAAAATATCCAAATTTCTCCATAAAAATGGAATTGGAATAGTATTGGCACCTTTAATATCCATTAT
>JBNKJW010000101.1:0-49538 GCA_050291445.1 Bacteroidales bacterium
ACATCATCTACTTCATTAGCTTCAGCTCGAAGTATTCATATACATCTTCGCTTTGCTAAGTTTTCTCCCTTTGGTCGAAGATATCGCTTCGCTAAGTTGTAGCTAATGTACCTCTGACTTTTTCAGCAGGCCCTACTTATAAAATGGATGCAATGTAATAGACACAACTGCTACTGTGGGACTCCTTCGGAGTCCTATGTTTATAATAACCTTTGTTATAGACATCTGATCCCATCGGTGTCAAATAGAAAAGCCAATCGCCAAATTATACTGGGTTCACCTCAATCTTAGCATCCAGTGTATCACAACCATAAGGATAAGCTATTTTAATTTTATATTGCTTTCCTTTAATCAGATTGATGGACTCTTTCAGGTAAATCAACTCTGGATTATACAAAAATTTAGTTCGTTCGGTGATAATTTTATTCGTTAGCATGGCTCTTCCAGTAATAACTACAGAATCTGCAATTCTGGTTTTTCGAGCAGTTACAATAACCTCAGTGTCAATAAACTCCTGCGCAGGTTGGGTTAAATCAATCTCATCGTATTTTACTTTGTTTGAAACGGGTTCATCGTTGGGCAGTAACAATGAACGACTGTCGCTATCAATATGCACCCCGTAAAGGGTTTCATGGGCATCGTAGAGCTGAATAAATGACTCAATTTTGTTGGGGATGATTTTTGTTGTTGGTTTAAAATACTGCCTAAGATGATTAATCACCTGCACTTCGGGCTCAAAAAACTGACCGGTGCATAGTAATTCACAAATCACCACATCAATTTTTTCATCTAAAACCACTTGTGTTGCATCACCATTAATTACTTCTACCCTATCTGAAACATTGTTTTTCCTGGCCAGGTTTTCAATCAATCTGCAAAATCGCTGGTGCAGTTCAAGCGAGTATACTTTTTGAGCACCATCTAACGCTGCAAATATGCCTAAAATTCCAGTACCAGCACCTGCATCAACAATCACATCCCCCTCATTTACAATATCTTCTATGGCTTCTTTCCACTGACTAGTTCGATCGGTATCGTATAAACAAAATGAAATTTCGTAGGGAGTAAATTGCACATTGGTTTGGGCTTTTTCTTTCATTTCAATATTTAAATAAGTTGCTTTTTATAATTAATTGTTTTCTACCCTTAAGAGCTCCTTGTTTCTGGATGCTTGTAACTGGTTTATGATAACTGAATTCTAGTAACTAGCGTCATATCAAGGCTAGTTTGTCAGGTGTTGCCACCTGACAAATGCACCAAATTCAGCTGCTACTGTGGGACTCCTTCGGAGTCCTATGTTTATAGCATAAACCTTTACTATAAACATCTGACCCCATCGGGGTCAAATAAAAAAGCCAATCGCTAATTTATACTGAGTTTACCTCAATCATAGTCTCCAGTTTATCACAACCATACAGATAAGCAATTCTTGTTTTTAGCGCTGTGTTTTTATAAAATTTGCTAGTCGCTGATTGCAGGATTCTAGTCACTGGTTTTGCTGGTAGCTTAGCCTGTCGAAGCCCCAATTTCTTTCTTCATCCTTTCAAAATCCTGGTGCCTGTTAAAACCAAGTATTGCTTTCACCGTTTTTTCCTTATCCAGTCCGGTCGAACGGAAAGTCCCTCCTTCAACTGCCTGGCCTTCGTCATCTAAACCAACGTAAATAGGCATTTTAAGATGACTCGCAAATTCTACAACTTTTATAACACTGGTCAGTTCTGGTGGTTTAAATCCTGAATCCAGCATTTCGTTGGTCAAGTCGCAACCTTCGGCAATATAAGTAGGATTCATATGCACTGAAACCGGGACATCATACGCTTTTCCTAAATCAGCAATTTCCTGCACCCCATTTTGGGCTTCAACAATCCCAACTTCTTCACTTAAGCTTGGATGTGGTTTTAACATTAAATAAGCCTTTAAATTAGTCTTGTTTTCAGCCAGCATTTTTAACAAACGATGCAGGGCTTTGGTAGTTAATCCTTTTCCCAGCACCTTGTTTCTTAACTCCAAATCATGGGTTTCGTAGCCTATTCCAACTTCCAGTTGCACCTTTTCACCAAGCACATTTTGCAAAGCTTTTAACTCCCAGTCTTCAACATATTCTGGCCTGGTTTCCAACGAAAACACCTCTAATTTAGGAAGATAACTAACTTTTAAAGCCATGTACATTAAGGAGCGGGTAGGCAGGCATTCCTGATCTAATGCAGAACTTGCTGTGTAGACAGAGATTTTTGCTACTTTGTTAAGTTGTTCTTTTGTATAGTTGCCAAGTATGTAATCAATTTGTTTTTCTATATCGGCAGCCGAAACAGTTTCTCCTCCTTCCGACATTTCGGGCAACGAACAAAATGTACAGCGACCATATCGGCAAGGCTTTGTGTAAAGGGCAAATACTAGTTCTTTGCCATATGCTGAGTCGACATACCAATGAAACAAGGGTTTAGTTTTATCTTTTGCCATAGTTTTTTTGCTAAATTTTTGATTCTCGTATCCAAAGGCTAAATTTAACAAATATTTCATTACTAAGTTGAATACAAACATTCATACTCTAAATCTTTTTTATGAATACATTAACAGGAGTGATATACAAGATTCAATCGGCCAAAGGAATTTCATTGGTGGACATTTGTATTGATAATGATCAATTTAGCTCATTAATTATAAATTCCGAATCGACAAATGCATACATAAAAGATGGCAATAAGGTAAATATGCTTTTTAAAGAAACTGAAATATCATTAAAAAATTATCATGATAAACTGGTAAAAAGACAAAATAAAGTGGTTGCGGAAGTAATTGAAATATCAAATGGGGAAATTTTAAGTCAGGTAAAACTAAAATACAAAGAATTTAATGTTACAGCAATTGTTTTAACAAGACTATTAAATGAACTTGCATTGGAAGAAGGCAAAAATGCAGTAATGATTTTAAGATCTCAGGAAGTTTTATTGAGTAGAACTAAATAGTTTATGAGTTACAGCAAATTCGATTAAGTTTTTTTGCTTTTATTGATGGTTTATTAAAAAAAAACCACTTACTTTTAACACGTAAATAAAATCATAATTTAACCTTACAGAACCCACATAGGGGAATTTTGTAAAGAAAATTTAACTGATTACACGGTAGTTTGCACCTTTACAAACAAACCGTTCTGAAAATCAATTTGCGGTTGGTACAAACTAACATAGAATCAAAAAAAATATTTATAAACAAGGATACATTTTAAATTTTTACCACTAACTAAAATTTAGACACATGAAAAACAAACAGTTTAAAATTTTTCTTTTTGTAATGTTGGCCTTTCCTTTTGCGGTTTTTGGCCAGCAGAAATCTTATTTCAGTCCGGAACAGATTGACATACCATTTAAAAAATATGTTTTGGACAATGGTTTAACTTTAATTGTGCATGAAGACCATAAGGCACCAATTGTTGCCGTGAATGTATGGTATCATGTAGGCTCAAAAAACGAAAAGCCTGGCCGCACGGGTTTTGCACACCTTTTTGAACACTTGATGTTTAATGGAAGTGAAAACTTTAACAAAGATTATTTTAAGGCTTTGGAAGCCATTGGTGCCACCGACTTAAACGGTACAACCAACAACGACAGAACCAACTATTTTCAAAATGTTCCCACCGCTGCACTCGATCAGGTTTTATTCCTTGAAAGTGACCGAATGGGGCATTTAGTAGGCGCCATTGACCAGGCTAAGCTTGATGAGCAAAGAGGAGTGGTTCAGAATGAAAAAAGACAAGGCGAAAATAATCCTTACGGAAGGGAAAGGGAAATTACTACCAAAGCATCTTTCCCTAAAGGACATCCTTATTCATGGACTGTTATAGGCTCGATGGAAGATTTAGATGCTGCCAGCCTTGATGATGTAAAAGAATGGTTTAAAACTTATTACGGCCCTTCAAATGCAGTCTTATGCATCGCAGGGGATGTTAAACCTGATGAAATATTTGAAAAGGTAAAAACGTATTTTGGAGATATTCCTCCCGGACCCTCTTTGGTAAGACCAGGAGCCGATATTGCCAAAAGAAATGAAGATACAAGAGGGTATTATGAAGACAATGTTCCGGAGTCAAAAATTACAATGCTCTGGAATGTGCCACAATGGGGAACTAAAGATGCCGCCCTTCTTGATTTGGCAAGCGACATATTATCATCAGGAAAAACTTCGAGGTTGTACAAAAAACTGGTTTACGAAGATCAAACAGCCAGTTCTGCCTATGCTTATGTTTACTTACGCGAAATTGCCGGAAACTTTTACATTGTTGCAAATGTGAAACCTGGTGAATCTGTCGAAAAAGTTGAGCAAACGTTAGTAGAAGTACTTGACGAATTTTTGAAAAATGGCCCAACGCAAGCAGAACTTGACCGTGTAAAATCAAGCTATTTTGCTAACTTTTTGAAAGGTGTTGAACGAATCGGTGGTTTTGGTGGAAAATCAGATATTCTGGCATCAAACCAAATATATGGTGGCTCACCTGATTTTTATAAAACAAAACTCAAGTATGTAACTGAAGCAACCGTTGAAGACATCCATAAAGTTTGCAAAAAATGGTTAAGCAGTGGTAAATACACACTAGTTTGTAAGCCATTTCCTAAATTGAAAGCTGCCGACAAAGGAGTTGACAGAAAAAAACTGCCAGAGCTGGGTACTCCTGTGGGTGCATCTTTCCCAAAACTGGAGAAAGCTACGCTAAAAAATGGGCTTGATGTAATATTGGCCAAGCGAAAAGGTGTTCCAACCATTGTTGGCGAGTTAATTTTAAAAGCCGGATATGCTACCGATGTGTTAGGTAAAGCAGGCCTTGCCAGCTTATCCATGAATTTAATGGATGAAGGTACCCAAAAGATGAATACACTAGAAATTAGTGAAAAACTACAAATGTTGGGCGCCGGTATATATACAGGTAGTGATTTAGATGTATCATACGTTTATTTTAACACCTTAAAGCCAACCATTGACCCAACACTTGATGTATTTGCTGATATTTTGCTAAATCCTGCATTCCCTGAAAAAGAATTTGAAAGGCTAAAAAAAGAGCAGGTAAATGATATCAAAAGGGATAAATCATATCCTTTTGGAATGGCTATGCGTGTTTTCCCAAAGGTGTTTTATGGCAAAGGAAATGCTTATGGAAACCCTTTTAGTGGTTCGGGTTACGAAGATGTGGTTAGTTCAATTACACTTAACGAAGTGAAAAACTTTTACAATACCTGGGTTAGGCCTAATAATGCAACATTGGTTGTTGTTGGCGATTTGGAAATGAAAGATTTGGTAGCTAAACTTAATAAAAAATTAGCTGGTTGGAAAAAGAAAGATGTTCCAAGTATCAAACTTGAACAGGTTAAAAACAAAGGCGGTAAGAAAATCTACCTGGTTGATCGACCAGAATCCACTCAATCATTAATTGTTGCCGGTTACTTAACCTCACCATACGGCGAATTCTCGCAGCCAGCATTAAATGCAATGAATAATATTTTGGGTGGTGATTTTGTTTCGCGCTTAAACATGAACCTTCGCGAAGACAAACATTGGTCATACGGAGCTGGTAGTTTTGTTTGGGATGCAAAAGGGCAACGACCATTTTTAGCCTATGTTTCGGTTCAGAGTGATAAAACCAAAGAGTCCATTCAGGAAATTGAAAAAGAGCTGAACATGATCATCAAAGACAAACCCATCACCAAAGAAGAATTTGACAGGGTCCAAAAAAATATGGAACTTAAGTTGCCAGGAAGATGGGAGACTAATAGCTCTGTTGTTGGTTCGTTAGCCGAAATGGTTCAGTATAGCTTAAAAGAGGATTATTTCAATAATTACGATGGCATGGTTAGGAAATTAAGCTTAGACGAATTAAACAAAATGGGCAAGCAAGTAATTAAACCTGAGCTGGTTAATTGGTTTGTAGTAGGTGATAAAGCAAAAATTCTGGATAAATTAAAAGAATTGAATTTTGAAATTATTGAGGTGGATGCTGATGGCAATCTTGTGAAATAATAGAATTAATCAATTGCTTCGCCTAGAGGCTGTATCAAAAGTTGCTTTTTTGATGGACATTGAGCACTTCGACTAGTGTCATGTCAAGGATAGTTTGTCAGGTGACAACACCTGACAAGTGCACCAGCCAGGTGTTGTCACCTGGCTAATTTACCAGAAATATCAAATTTGACTTAACACTAGCTCAGTGTGCCATCTGCCTAAATGTGTAAGTTATTGATAATCAGCACGCGCTTTAACTGGCTTGGTTACTGTACTTCGGCAGGCTCAGTAACCAAGCTTGCCGAAGTGCAGTGTCCAAAATATAGTTTTACCTACGGTGAGGGCTTCGCTGTTGATACAGCCCCGATAACCAAATTTCATACCGAACCGCTGTTATACTAACTTGCTTTTATAATTTGGAAATTTAAAGCAGAAGAACATTTAAAAAATTCATAACATTTTTTTACAACGCATCTATAAACTTAGAGTCAGGATTTTTAATAGAACGTACTTATACCGAATGGTAATCATGCAACGAAAATTAAAATTCCCTAACATGCTAATCCTTTGGCATTATTCACTGCGTTCATGAGATCGCTCTCTATATTCGCTTAGTTATACCAATACCATTTTTGATATCTTGATAGCGGTTTGGTATTAAATGTAAATTCACATAGATTCTGTACAAGCATTGTAAAAGTTATAGATGGAATAATTACTTTACCCTTTCAACTTAGAATGATAATGACCTACAAAGCAGTAATTTTTGACTTTAATGGTACCTTACTTTGGGATACAAAACTGCACAATAGGGCCTGGGATGAGTTCCTGAAAAATCATAAAATTGAGTTAACTGATAAAGAAAAAGCAGTTAAAATACATGGTAAACCAAATGCTGACATTTTTAGAGACCTGTTCGGTAATAGGTTGAATAACAATAGAATAGCTCTTCTTTCTCAGGAGAAAGAACAAATTTATCGGTACATTTGTGCCAATATGGATTTAAAATTAGCGCCTGGAGCTGAAGAATTTATCATGCACCTAAAATCAAACAGAATTGATTACGCCATTGCCACTTCATCTGGCAAAGAAAATGTGGATTATTTTATTGAGAAAATGGATCTGACAAAATGGATTGCCCCGGAAAATATTATTTTTGATAATGGTAGCTTCAAAGGCAAACCGCACCCAGATATTTTTTTAAAAGCCATAGAGCAAATTAATCAAAAGCCCAAAAATGTAGTGATTTTTGAAGATTCAATTGCCGGGATCAAATCAGCAGAAAATGCCAGGGCAGGAAAAATAATCATTGTTGATTCAAACGGGGGTGATTACAAGGGGCTTACTTACCAAAAAATTAAGAATTTTGCAGAAGTAGATAACAAACTATTTAAAAATGAATACTAAAATAATAAACTGGGGAATAATAGGTTGTGGCGATGTGTGTGAAGTTAAAAGCGGTCCTGGTTTTCAGCTTGCCAAAGGCTCTCAGCTAGTTGCAGTAATGCGTAGAAATGCTGAAAAAGCAAAAGATTTTGCCGAAAGGCATAGCGTGTCAAGGTATTATTCAAATGCTGAGGAACTCATTAACGACCCCACGGTTAATGCCATTTACATTGCTACGCCACCATCAACACACGCTTTTTACACCATAGAATCATTAAAAGCAGGCAAACCAGTTTACGTAGAAAAACCAATGGCACTGACCTTTAAAGAATGCCAGACTATGATTTCCGCTAGCGAAAAATACAATCTGCCTGTTTTTGTGGCTTATTATCGTCGGTTTTTCCCTTATTTTTTAAAAATTAAGGAACTAATTGATGATGGAAAACTTGGGACGCTACTCACTGTAAACCTCACAACAACGATAGCTGCCAGGAAAGAAGACGATGATAAAGAAAACCCTCATTGGCACATTATTCCAAAAATTTCGGGTGGAGGCTATTTTTTTGATGTTGCCTGTCACCAGTTGGATATTCTTGATTTTTTGCTTGGGAATATTGAAGATGTTGCAGGATTTTATACTAACAGGGCTGGAATTTACGAAGTTGAAGATACGCTAAGTGCCGCTTTAAAATTTAACTCAGGTGTTTTGGGCAGCTGCAGCTGGACCTATGTTGGAAATGCGAAAAACGAGCTTAATCGTATTGAGATTACGGGTACAAAAGGCATGATTTCCTTTGGAATTTCGGGCAACGAACCCATATTTTTAAACATTGAAGAAAAAGAGGAGGTTTTCCGTTTTGAAAAGCCAGAACATGTAGAACAGCCTATGATTGAGCAGGTTACAAAATCACTACTTGGTAAAAATGAGTTGAAAAGCAACATGTATTCAGCTGCCCGAACATCGTGGGTGATGGATAAAATAATGGGGAGATAATTTATCCAATTATAATTCAAAGTCAATATCATTTAGTTAGTTAATATTTTCCAACAATATGAACTTTATGGGTAATCTAAAAGATCTCAGCTTTATAATTGACCGAATTGATGCTGAAATTCATGGTTTATTTTAGTTTCTTAGTTGATAATGAAATAAAAACACCTCAATAAGTTACATAGTGACTTGTTGAGGTGTTTTTTATTAAACTAACTTTTGGAACTTTTATTTGCAGTCTTTTGTATACTCAAAAACGTGAGTTACAAAATCTTTCCATTTTGGAGAAGCTCCATATTTGTCAACCAATGTTTTGCAATCAGAATAAAACATTTTAAACTCTTCGTCATAATCCTTTTTCTTAAGTTTATAGGCAGGCTCATCACCTTTTTTAACATAGTAAGACTTATCAATCCCACCAGCAACCTTAATACCTGCAACACCTACAGATGCCGTTTCTTTAGCATATGGATCATGATATATTTTAATTTTACTTCCAAAACTAGGATTTCTAAGCTGCAGCATTAAAACCTTTGTCTTTTTCTTTATTTTTACTTCTGACTTCTCAAAATAAAAATACCCTTTGTTAATAATATCGTTATCTATATCAGTACTTGCCCACTTTGTTGCATCAAAGGTTGTTTCCCAAAGTTTTGCTAATTTCCCAAATGCACTTGAAGGTATGTACATGTGCTTTATTTGCTCAGGTTTAATTTTAATTTTCTTCCCATCCAAATCTTTCATTTTCACCTGTTCAATTAAGCCTTTTTTATAATCCAGATCTTTGATGTTACCCTTTAATTCAGTACCATCATCTAAAGTTATATATGCCGTTTTTTTATGCGAGGCTCCTGAAAACTCTGGGGTTAACTTTTGCGCAAAAGCAAAATTACTTACAAAAATAACACTAACTAAAAACACTAATTTCTTCATAAGTTTATTTTTTTTGAATTTAAAATTGAATTTTTTTTGTAAAGGTAGATGTTAAACGTTAATAAAAAAAATAAAGATTTATACATGTTTTACTTAATATCTCCTATCTTTATAAGTCAATTACTTTATGTAAATTATGATGAACGAACTTAACTCTAAAATTCTGAGTTTAGCAAAAAAATACAGTGACTACACTGCTCAGAACCTATCCAATCTATTAAAAATCAAATCATTAAGCACACAAGAAAAAAATGTTCAATTGGAACTCAAACGCCAAATGGAAGATGCTGGTTATGACGAAGTAAGGATTGACGGACTAGGTAACGTAATAGGGCGAATTGGGAGCGGAAAAAAAATACTGGCAATTGACGGGCACATGGATACAGTTGACCTGGGTGCAATAGAAAATTGGGATTTTGACCCACTTGGTGGCGAAATTAAAGATGGCTTTGTTCATGGACGAGGATCTGTAGACCAGGAAGGCGGCCCTGCAGCTTTTGTTACATCCGGGCGGATTCTAAAAGATCTGGGTTTTGACAAGGATTTAACCATCTATTTTGTAGGTAGTGTAATGGAAGAAGACTGCGATGGCCTTTGCTGGAAATACCTTATTGAAGAAGAAGGTATTAAGCCTGATTTTGTGATTAGTACTGAACCAACCAATTTGGGCGTTTATCGTGGCCATCGTGGACGTATGGAAATGTATGTCAGTTTTACTGGTGTTTCTGCGCACGGCTCTGCTCCTGAAAGAGGGAAGAATGCAATCTACATGGCATCAAAGGCAGCTTTGGAAATTGAAAAGCTAAATGAACGCTTAAAACATGATGATTTTTTGGGCAAAGGAAGTATAACCATATCTGAATTTGTTTCAAAAAGCCCTTCGTTATGTGCGGTGGCCGATTTTGCCCGTCTGCATCTTGACAGGAGGTTAACCTGGGGCGAAACAAAGGAATCAGCGGTAAAAGAAATTGAGGATATTGTTAAAGTTTTAGGAGGCAAAGTTGAAGTGCTGAATTATTCTGAAAAAGCGTACACTGGCCTTGAATACGGGATGGAAAAATATTACCCTACCTGGAAGTTGCCTGAAGAACACAAATTAGTTCAAACCGGGGTGCAAACCTATGAAAATCTTTTTGGTTTGAAACCAAAAGTCGATAAATGGACATTCTCAACAAATGCTGTTACAATAACGGGAATTTATGACATTCCTACAATAGGTTTTGGTCCTGGTAATGAAGTACTTGCTCATGCTCCTAACGAAAAAGTAGCCATTGAAGATTTAGTAAAAGCATCGGCTTTTTATGCAGCATTTGCTTATGAGTTGAAAGCTTGAAAATAGGAGCACAAAGGAACACAAGGTATGTCACAAAGTTGCTCGAAGAAAGACAAAGTGAATTGCAAATCCGCATACACAGTGAAACTTTGTGCCAAACGTTGAATAACTTAGCGATACAATAAAATAGAAAACATGAAATTAATAGACAAAATTGAACAGCTTAACCAAATAAGCTCACTTTACCAACAAGATTTTTTACTCAGTTGGAAAAAAAGCGGAAGCGATCTTAGAATGGTATTTGAAATAGCCAGTATTTTAAAAGAAATGCGCCATCAAAATATCTCGCCAAAGGTGTTTGATTCTGGCTTGGCTGTTTCTATTTTCAGGGATCACTCAACCCGAACCCGTTTTTCCTATGCCTCTGCTGCAAATATGCTTGGACTGACAGTACAGGATATGGACGAAACTAAGTCGCAAATAGCTCACGGAGAAACAGTTAGAGAGACAGCAAACATGATTTCGTTTTTAAGCGATTTTATCGGCATCAGAGATGACATGTACCTTGGCGAAGGCCATAAATACATGCAGGAAGTTTCCGATGCAGTTACCGAAGGGTACAAAAAAGAAGTACTGGATCACAGGCCGGGCATTATTAATTTACAATGCGATATGGATCATCCCACACAATCGATGGCCGATGCATTGTATTTAAGAGAATATCTGGGAAAACCTTCAGAACTAAGAGGCAAAAAATTTGTTATGAGCTGGGCTTATTCTCCAAGTTACGGAAAGCCACTTTCTGTTCCACAAGGTATAATTTCTGTGATGAGCCGTTTTGGCATGGATGTGGAGCTTTGCTATCCCGAAGGATACAACTTAATTCCTGAAGTAATTGATGTGGCCAAAAACATGGCAAAATATTCTGATGGTTCGTTTAAAGTAAGCCATTCAATGGAAGATGCGGTGAAAAATGCCGATTTTGTTTATGCCAAAAGCTGGGCACCGTACCATATTATGGAAGAACGTACAAAATTACTTAAAAACAAAGATGCTCAAGGACTTGCCGATCTTGAAAAATCATGTTTAGCTGAGAACGCAAAATTCAAAAACTGGGAGTATAACGCTAAAAAAGAAAAACTTACAAAAAACGGCAATGCCTTGTACATGCATTGCTTGCCTGCCGATATTTCAGGCGTTTCGTGTAAAGAAGGAGAAGTAAGTGCCGAAATTTTTGAAAAATTCAGAACCCAAACATATATTGAAGCAAGCTACAAACCTTATATCATTGCTGCCATGATGCTTTCGTACAAGTTTGAGCACCCTGCAATTATCCTAAAAAAAATATTAGGTATTAAAATGAACAGGGCAGGATTATAAAATTGTAACTAACTAGGGTCTGCTGAAAAAGTCTGAAGTACATTAGATACAACTTAGCGAAGCGATATCTTTGACCAAAGGGAGAAAAATTAGCAAAGCGAAGTCGTATATTAATACTTCGAGCTGAAGCTAATGAAGTAGATGATGTGCTTCTGGCTAGCCAAAGTTTCTGACGAGATTTTATTAGGTCATAAAATGTAAGTACAAAGAAAAATAAGATGTTTTACCAAAAACCTTACACTTTAAACTCTAAAAAATCATGTAAGGCACTAGATATTAGAAGTATAAGCGTTTTTTAGCAAACCCTAAGTATACAAGACAAAAGTAATGGCTTACTTCTTTGAATTTACTTTTGTCTTGTATCTTTTTACTTTGAATTTTAGATTGTAATCCCCATTTTTTTCATTAAAAAGGTAGCATTGAGGTTTTGACTGACGCCTGTTTTTAATTTATAGTCAAAAAGCAATTCATTGTTTTCAATTTCTACTTCAAAACGGTAATTTTTTACATTTTCAGGGTATTTATCGGCTAGTGAACCTAGTGCAATATCATGTGTAGCTATCAAACCTGAGCCATTTAGCCGGATAAGTTGTTCAATAAGCGCTTCTGAACCATGATGTTTATCTTTTGAATTAGTGCCTCGCAGCATCTCATCAATGATTATAAAAAGATTTTCACCTGCCTGCATGCGGTCTATAATTGATTTTAGCCGTTTTAGTTCAGCAAAAAAGTACGATTCATTTTTTTGTACCGAATCACTGGTCCTTACGCTGGTATGAAGTTCAATTGGTGAAATAACCATTTTTTTTGTACAGGTAACGGCTCCGGCCAGAGCTAATATCATATTTACCCCAACAGTGCGCAGAAAAGTACTTTTACCGGCCATGTTTGCCCCAGTTAAGACTAAAAGCTGCTTGTGGCCATCAATAGTAATATCATTATCAACTCTTGATGTAGGATTAAGGAGTGGGTGACCAGCCTCCTTCATTTCGAGGTAAAAATCCCCTTGTTTTATTTTAGGAAAGGTAAATTCTGGATGATTGTATGAAAAAGTACCCAAACTCGATAAAAAATCGAATTCATAAATAACATCCAACCATTCAGGAAGCTTGTTTATCTTTTCTTTCCGCCATTGTTCCGTTCTTAAAACCACCTGAATATCCCATGATAAGTAGGCATTAGCAATTACACCAAATAAAATATTGTTGCGGTTATCAAGTGCTCTTACAAGTTTTTTTAGTTTTTGAAGAGCTACGCTTGCTGTGTTTGATTTTGATTGAAGTTTGGTTTTGTGTGTCTTTAAAACATTAGAATTAAAGTCCTGATTTTCAATAATTTTCAGCAAACTCTCATATTTATTGAGCAATTCAACTTTTCGCCCTATTTTTGATTGGATAAGGTTTACTTTTCCTATAAAACTCATTGGCAGTAATAGTTGTACGAGACCATAAAGTATGAAAACAATAGCATTAATGTAGCCGGCAATCATTAAAACAAGTAGCACAATCGAAATTATCGGAAATACGTATAGCAAAATTTTAAGCAACTTTTTATTCAGAAAAAGAAAGGGTTCTTTTAACCAACCTAAAATTTCATCATGGAACCTGGCATCATTAGAATACTTTCTGGTATTTGACTGAAGAAATGAAACTTTAGAACTACTCCCTTGTTCTGTTTCCATGGTAATATTTCCTGTTGCCTGAAAGTTTTGTCGCCAGTCTAGTAAAACAGAAAGTTCCTTGCTGGCTTCTTGCCTTTTTTCAATCTCTTTTATATCGTGCAATGGCTTTTTTAATGCTTCAGCAAGAAAGTTTGCACCACCTCCGGTGCAGGTTCGATTTATGTTTTGAAAAATGGATTCTTCACCAAAAATATCTAAATCAAAACTATAAGGGTGGGTGGGAGCAATGAATTCTTTACCAGGGTGGAAGGCAGAAATGTTTCCATTGATGGCTTCAAGCTCGTTTTTATTAATTTTAAGTAACTCTTTGGTAAGTTTTATTTTTTTTGCATACTTAACATTTTGTTTAACCAAGATAAGAAAAGGGATACTTGTTAAACCTAAAATTAGAGTTATAACGTAAGCGCCATGTTCTTTTAAGCCAATAGAAAGTCCAGTGGCGATAAGAAACAAGAGCAGCCTTAAAAAATTAATAAGTCGGTTCTGTTTTTTTAAATGATTTAATTCTGTTTCAAACCGTACAACTCTTTCAGCGTATTTTTTTTTGTTTGTGTTAATTTCTGAGGCCATTCAAAGGACTTTTTTAGGTTTTACTAATTAAAAAAGCTACCAGTTATGATAGCTTTTTTGAAAAATATGTTTTGGTATAATTTAATACCTATAATGTTCTGGTTTGTATGGTCCTTCAAGCGGAACTCCAAGATAATCAGCTTGTTCCTGAGTCATTTTCGTTAATTTAACACCAATGTGCTCAAGATGCAAACGAGCAACTTCCTCATCCAGTTTTTTAGGAAGACGCATAACGCTCACCTCGTAATTGTTTTGCCACAAATCAAGCTGGGCCAATGTTTGGTTAGTAAACGAATTACTCATTACAAACGATGGATGACCTGTTGCATTACCCAGGTTTACTAAACGGCCTCCGGAAAGCAAAATGATGCCATGTCCATCAGGAAATTTGTATAAATCAACCTGAGGTTTGATGTTTTCATGTACAATTCCTGAGAAATTTTCAAGCTTCTCAACCTGAATTTCGTTATCAAAATGGCCAATATTACAAACAATGGCTTCGTTGCGCATTTTTTCCATGTGTTCAATACGGATGATATCTTTGTTTCCGGTAGTGGTTACAAAAATATCACCTTCAGTCACAGCTTCTTCCATTGTAGTTACTTCAAAACCTTCCATAGCAGCCTGTAGGGCACAAATTGGGTCAATTTCGGTAACTAAAACACGAGCACCATAGCTTTTCATTGAATGAGCACAACCTTTACCAACATCACCGTAACCAGCAACAACTACTTTTTTACCGGCAATCATTATATCTGTGGCACGCTTAATGCCATCAGCTAATGATTCGCGGCATCCATACAGGTTATCAAATTTCGATTTTGTAACTGAGTCATTTACATTAATGGCAGGGAATAATAATTCACCTTTTTCCATCATTTGGTATAAACGATGAACGCCAGTTGTTGTTTCTTCCGAAACACCTTTAATTGCCTTGGCTACATTTGTCCAACGCTGACCATCAACACCTAAAGATCCTTTTAATTTATTGAATAATTCCTGCTCGTCTTCAGGTAATCCTGTTTTATTTAGAATGGAGGCATCTTTTTCAGCTTTTACTCCAATGTGGATCATCATGGTAGCATCTCCGCCATCATCTACAATTAAATCTGGTCCTGTTCCATCAGGCCAAATAAGTGCTTGCTCAGTACACCACCAGTATTCAGCTAAAGTTTCACCTTTCCATGCAAATACAGGAACTCCTGCTTTTGCAATTGCAGCTGCTGCATGATCTTGGGTTGAATAAATATTACAACTTGCCCATCGCACATCAGCGCCTAGTTCAACTAAGGTTTCAATTAAAACAGCGGTTTGGATTGTCATATGCAAAGAACCCATGATTTTGGCGCCTTTAAGCGGTTTGTCGTTTCCATAACGCTTTCTAAGAGCCATTAAACCAGGCATTTCTGTTTCAGCTAGTGAAATTTCTTTTCTTCCAAAATCAGCCTGGTCAATATCAGCTATTTTGTAAGGAAGTGTTTCTACTAATGTATCTGCCATTACTTTATTATTTTTTAAGTTTTAAAATGAGTGCAAATTTAATCAAATTATTGCATTTAATTTTTTATGCAATGTAAAATATCTGGTATTCGGTCAAAATGCAATTGATTATTCAGAAAAACAATTGAATTGGTTTGAGAACAATTAAAAATAAATTTATGAAAATAAAATCGGTATTAGGAGTATTCAAATTTGATTTTGAAATCAGGCAACAGCATCCAAAATATCTTTCCCTTTTAATTTTTTAACTTTTGCCTGATCCTGGCATTGGTTGTTTAAATAAGAAATACTCTGATTTAAAGAAGGATGTATAAAATCGGCTGCAATTTCGCACAAAGGTTCTAAAACAAACTTTCTGCTATGCAGGTGTTTGTGCGGTACAGTTAAAGAATCATTGCTAATGGTTTCGTTATTGATAAATAAAATATCAATATCCAGTGTTCTTTTGCTATATCGTTGGCTGGTTTTAATGCGTTGCCTTCCAAGTTGTTTTTCTATAAGCAAAGCCCTTTCAAGTATTTTTGAAGCTGAAAGCTCTGTACTAACCCTTATTACTTGATTAATAAAGGGTGTTTCATCGTCAAAGCCCCATGGTTCTGTTTCATAAAAGGAAGATATTTTTTCTACAGTTCCAATCCTCAGTTCAATGTACTGTAAGGCCTGCTGAAGGTTAGAAAACCTATTCCCCTCATTACTCCCCAACGAAAAATAGACAATACTCATTTGCTTTCTCTAAAATCTTTAACTAATGCAAATCTATAAATTCTTTGGTTTTCTTTTTCACTTATTAACTTAGATTAACAATAGTTCTAAAACTCCTTTTTAATAAATAAACAAAACTTGTAAACAAAAATGCAAGAACCAATAAAGTTATTCACTATTGTGTTATTTTGAATCAACTCTAAACAAAGGGGAAATAGCCAGGTATTTTATAAGAGATGCATTTTTTAAGCTCATCTTTTAATAATTTATTGACTAAGCAATATTTATGTTTATTGTTGGCTGTTTGAATCTTCTAACTTTTTTTAACAAAAATTTGAGCCCGATTTGTTTTAATAGGTTAAATTTGCACCTAAATAAAATTAAAATTAATGAGGTTATTAGTTTTAAAGGCAGCTTTTGCATTAATCATTTCAGGTAGTTTTTTTCTGGTATCCTGTAATAAATCCAATGAGGCAAAACTTGTTGAAAAAGAAGCGTTAATTAATATTTTAACCGATTTGCACATTGCAGATGCTTTATTTGCTGACAAAGGCCTATACGATGGAAAGTTAAAAGATTCTACCAAATCGTATTACAATTATATTTTAAAGAAATATGATATTTCAAGAGCTGATTTTGAACATTCGTTGGATTATTATAGTGGAAATCCAAAGGAATATTTACTGATTTATGACGAAATAATTGCCAGGATTAATAACAGAATGCCTAAAAGGTTGTATGAAAAAAGTTTCTATCGATTATTTGAAATATGTTTAAAAGAAGCTGAGATTCTTACGGACCTTGAAAATTACTATGGAAAGAATGGTAAGGAAATATGGATGGGGAGGAGAACCGCAAAACTACCCAGAGATACTACCAGCTTAAAATTTATTGTTGAAAAGGAATCGAATTATCAAAGTTTAATTGCTTTTATGTTTGATGTAAAAATTACTCCAAAAGACTCCTCTGAAAATCTTAGGGCCGAGTTGGAAGTAACTTATGATGATAGTACCAATTTTATTGATACTATTTTTATAAACACAGATAAAAAGAAAAAGTGGGAGAGCTATAAACTCATTGTTACAACGGATAGCCTAAAAGATCCGAAAATGATAACGGCCAGGCTTTTTGAACAAAATAATCATAAAAATGTACCTAAACTTGACGTAAGGCGAATTTCATTGCGGCTGTATGCTCCTGATAAAGATACAAGTGACCTTTACTATTTGCCTATTAAAAAAGTCAACGATAAAAAAAAGAATAATAAAAGGATGAGCAGCAAAAAGAGCAGCCAGAAGAAAAAAAAGAAAAACCCGAAAAAGAAGATAAAGCTGTCTCAGAAATAGGTTTTGGATGCTGTACTTCGGCAAGCTTGCTTACTGAGCCTGCCGAAGCGTATATTGATTATCAGAATGAGAATGTTAAACATTTCGACAGGTGGCACACTGAGCTAGTCGAAGTGCTCAATGTCCAATAATTTAATGACTTTTGAGATAGCCTCATAAAAAAGTCTGTTACGTGAAAATTATTTGCGTTTGGTTACCATCAGACATTTCATAAAATTGTCCAATGGTAATTATATCCTTTACACCATCGTATAAGTCTTCTTTTTTCATTTTAAACATATCAATGGCAAGTCGGCATGCATATATTTCGCCACCACCTGCTTCAATCATTTCCAAAAACTCATCAACTGGCGGAATATCAAGCTCTTCCATCTGCTTTCTCATCATCGATGAAACAGCAGTTTCAACACCCGGAATTCCTCCCAGCCAAGTAGGGAAAGGCATTCCTCCAGGCATACGCATTGCCGGGTTTCCCACTGTTGAGGTGTGTAAGCTGTTCATTCTTTTTTTTGTTATGGCATCCAGACCAAAAAAAGTAAAGAATACTTTGGTTTCAATACCTTCCATTACAGCCCCGTTTGCCATTACAAGACTAGCATATACATCTTCAATGCTACCTTTAGCGCATATAATCAGCACTTTATTTAATGGTAATTTCTTTTCTTCACTCATAGTCATTGTTTTTAAGTTGAAAAGAAAGAGAAAACATGAGTTCTCTTTCTTAAATTTTGTATGATTAAATACAGCTAGAAGGTTTTGGTACACCTGCAACTTTAGTTGCTTTTTTTAATGGGGCTCCTGGGAAAAGCTTATAGAAACCTTTAATGTCTGTAGTCCCGGATTTTCCAATTGATCGAATTGTTAGCACCGCCCCGCTTGCCACTTTTTCTCTGATAAAATCCAAAACAGCATAATGAGTATCGGTTAAATCAATTCCTTCTTCTTTTGCTATTTCTGCAGCAACTTCTTTGGTCCACTGACCTGCATCTGTCATGTAACCTTCTTCATCAACATTTACTGTTACACCTGCATAAGTTTTTTCTGCCATAATTAAATATTTAAAAAGTTTGTAAATCGTAATTTTTGTATGAATAATTATTTTTTATTCCATAGTTTTAGAAAGCTTTTTAAGAAAAGCAATCATAAAACCAATACTTTTTTTCATTTCTTTTGAATTCATTTCCCTAAAGGCCTTCCACATCGACATTTCTTTAATGTCTGTTGTTTCCATACTTTTAAATACGGTGAGCGCGTTGTTCATGGCCGAAAGCATATCGGGCTGGGTCATGCTTTTGACTGTCTCTAGTATGGTTACCACATTATCGGCTAGTAGCCTTACGTCTTTTGGTGAGAAATGTTCAACAACATTATCCATTATTCCTTTTGCTTCCTTAATAAATTCGAAATAACCTTTTTGTTCGAGCAGTGTCATTTGATGTATAGCATCCAATCCAACTTGATTTACAATTGGCCCTAAATCTTTCATTAAATCGTTTGCACTTTCAAGCATTTCAAACATTTGGTTGAATGTATCAATGTTTCTGACAAACCGAATCAAAAGGCTGCTAAGTGCCTCGTAATCAAGTTCAACTCCGGCCTTGTCAAGTGCTTCAACGCTATTTGCAAACATGTCTTTCCCAATAATCGAAACATCTGTAACCAGGTCTTCAACTTCTTCTCGTTTCAATCGTTGCCGGTTTATTTCTTCAAGTACGATATCCAGCTTTCGGTTTATTTGGTTTATCTGATCTTGCATTGCAACTTCTGTCATAATCATCAGTTTTAGTTAAATAAACTTACTTTTAAATATCATGTACTTTTTTACCTGCCATGGTCATTTCAGAGGCAATTGGCATTTCTTTTCCTTTTAATAATATGTGCCAGTATATCCATCGGAAAAGTAGTTTGCCATAGTGGTTCATTCGGGTTTCTTTTAAAAGGCCAAACGGACCAATTCCTGGAAACGGAAAATGACCTGGTAAAGGCTCGGTATCATAATTAAAATCAATCAATGCTCCTTTTCCAAAACCAGTTTCAATGTAACAGTTTGAGTGTCCATCAAACTTTCCGGTTAAGGGCCTGCCTTCAATTGCACACAATAGGTTTTCTTCAAGTACTTCAGCTGCAAAGTGTACTACCGATCCTGCTTTTGAAGTTGGCAGGTTAGCTGCATCGCCGAGTATAAATATATTTTCAAACTTATCTGATTGAAGGGTAAATTTATTGGTTAACGCAAAGTCCATGTCATCTCCTAAACCACTACGGCCAACCATTGCATCTCCCATATGTACAGGAATTGTTACAAGGCAGTCAAATGGAACTTCTTTTTCATCATACGAAACAATTTTTTTCGCATCATTATCAACTTTTTCCATGTAAAAATCCGGAATAATTTCAATGTTCTTTTCTTTTAGCAGGTTGCCCAGAACTTTTGATGCCCGAGGCTTTGTGAAGGCTCCTGACATGGGCGTAACATATTTTATGTTCACTTTGTCGCGCATGCCCCTTTCAACAAAAAAGGCATCAGCAAACATTACAAATTCTAGCGGAGCCACAGGACACTTTATAGGATTATCGGCAATATTTAACACTAAATCACCGCCTTCCCATGTTTTAAAAAATTCGGCTAAAGCAAGTGAACCTTCAATTGTATAGTAATCAAATACATTTTTTCTCCACAGCTTGTCCTTTAAGCCGGGCGTTTCTTCAGGTACAATTTTGGTTCCTGTAGCAATAATTAAATAATCATAGTTTAAAACAACTCCATCCTTTAATAATACCTGATTTTTTTCACCCACTACCTTATCTACTTCTGAAAAAACCAAATTCACACCATAAGGAATGAAATCTGCTTTTGGTTTTATAACATCCTTTTTCTTGTACATCCCAAACGGAATGAATAAAAATCCTGGCTGATAATAATGTGTTTTAAACTGATCAACAACAGTAATATCCCACTCATCGCGTTCTAGTTCTTTACGCATTTTATTGGCCATAATTGTGCCACCTGTTCCGGCACCTAATATTACTAATTTCTTCATATGCGATGCTTTTATTATTTATATGTTTTCTGCCCTAAATACTTTAGCTTTAGTATAAATTTACAAAAAAAACATGTAACAACCTAGGTATAAAATTAGATATTTATATTTTTATATATTTAGATGTAGTACAAACAGTAGGCAATAAAAATATTGATATAAAACAATGTTTTATGGCAATTGTTTTACCTTTGCAGAGATTTAATCTATCAGTAAGAGACGTTTTTATGGCTAAATTCGAGAAAGCAAATGATTGTATTGCATGCCCTTATAAATCATACTCATTAACTAAGTTGGAAAATGAGGATGTAGAAAAAATCCAGAACAACTGCTTGATTGTTCAGTTTAAGAGGGGGGAAAATATTTGCAAACAAGGCACTGAAGTTACTCACGCATTATATCTTGCAAAAGGATCTGTAAAACTATTTGTTGAAGGCAAAAACAAGAACCTTATTCTAAAAATTATAAACGACAGAAAATATATTGGTTTGCAGTCGCTTTTTGGCGATAGGATTTATAACTATACTGTTACTGCCCTTGAAGACTCGCAAATTTGTATGATAAAGGCTGATTTAATTTTAGATTTGGCCAAATCAAATGTTGAATACTTGTTTGAGCTGACAAAAACACTTAGTGAGTCAACAAATTTTGTGTACAAAAAAATTGTTGATATTAATCAGAAACAATTGCGTGGTCGTCTGGCCGACATTTTACTATATTTTTCTGAAAAAATATTTAAAAGCGCTGAATTTGATCCTAGACTTACCCGGAGAGAGTTAGCAGAATACTCTTCAATGTCAATGGAAAATGCAGTCCGAATCTTAAATGAATATAAACGGGATGGGATTATTGATATAGATGGGAGAAAGTTCAGAATTCTACAGCCTGAAATACTAAGAAAAATTAGTGAACTTGGCTGATTTTTATCATAATATCTTCTTTTTGCCGGATATCTCTATAAAAGCTTTACAACTACCTTCATCTGTAAACTTTGCAAAAAATTCAATTAATTCTATAACTTTGATTTTTTGTCAAAGTTAATTGGCTACTACTTTAAAACCTGTGGTAGTAGGTTTGCACTAACGAGGAATCAAAATAAACTAATTAAATGAAATTAACACCAAATGATTTATTCTTGCTTTGCCAAAGTGCTATTTCAGCGGCTTACCAGGCTGGTCATTTAATTTCGGAATATGCAGGAAAACAGCTAAACATAAAAAACAAAACTGATGGGCGGAGCCTTGCTTCGCAAATAGTTACTGAGGTTGATTTGCTAAGCCAGGAATTGATTTTAAAAACATTGTTCCCCACATGTAAAATTTATGATATAGCACTTTTGACTGAAGAAAGTACTGATGACAAAAGCCGATTTGAAAAAGATTATTTTTGGTGCATTGATCCTTTAGATGGAACGCTTCCATTTACTGAACAAAAACCAGGTTATGCTGTTTCAATAGCTCTTGTGGCCAAAGATGGTATTCCTCAAATTGGAGTAGTTTATGATCCGGTAAGAAAAAACCTTTACCATGCCATTAAAGGAAGCGGGGTATTTAAAAATGGCAACCAGTTGAAAATGAGTGAAATACGAGATACTGATCAACATGGTTTGAAGGTGTTTTTTGACAGGAGCTTTTTTAACGGGAAACTTTATGAGGTAACTAAACAGGAGCTAAATAGCCTGATCAGTGAAATGGGCTTCAAGGATATGAATATTTCGCAGGTGGGAGGCTCCGTTGTTTCTGCAATTCAGATAATTGAACAGGCACCGGCATGTTATTTTAAGTATCCCAGACCTGAAGATAGTGGTGGTAGTTTATGGGATTATGCTGCTACTGCTTGTATTTTTAATGAACTTGGCTTAATTGCTACGGATATTTATGGACAGCCAATGGAACTGAACAGAGCTGAATCTACTTTTATGAACCATAAGGGGTTTGTTTTTGCAAGTGAATTTGAAATTGGTGAACAGGTAAAAATCCTTTTTGAAAAAATAAGCAAAACCTAATGAACAAAGCCATAAACGACAAAACATTTGAGGAATTTCCACTGCTGGAAAGTAAAAGGTTAATTTTCAGGAACTTTCTATGGACAGATGTGCAAAAACTTTATGAAATTCGCTCAAATGAAAAGGTGATGAATTACATGGATACTGTTAAGCATCAGACTATTCAGGATGCCATAAGCCTAATTAATCATATTAATAAATCATTTGCAGAAAAAAACGGGGTTAACTGGGCCATTGTTGAAAAATCAAGCAATCTGTTTATTGGTTATTTTGGTTTTTGGCGAATGATGAAAGACCATTGTAGGGCAGAAGTTGGCTATGCATTGAGCCCGGAGTTTTGGGGACAGGGATATATGTTAGAAACAATGAACACACTTATCGATTTTGGATTTAACCAATTAAAATTGCATAGTATTGAAGCAAATGTAAACCCAAACAATGTAAACTCGATTAAACTTTTAGAAAAATCGGGGTTTAAAAAAGAAGCCCACTTTCGCGAAAATTACTTTTTTGAAGGCAGGTTCATAGATAGTGCAATTTATTGCTTGCTGGAGAGCGATCCCAGGTAAATTAATACCCATCTGGCAACTATAAACTGCCAGACGGGTAAAGACTATAGGACGGGTTTAATTTGAAAATAGATTGTTATTTAGGCGCTCACTTCTTCAGTGTTATATTCCTGATACTCACCTCTTTCGAGCATAACAGCATGGTACATACCTGCAAACGCAGCTGTAATCCAGATAATGGCTGGAATAATTCCTACAACAAGCATAATCAGTCCTAAAATAGCTATTGGTATAGCCAATAAAGCCATTCCAAAAATCCGCCAACCATAACCTCTGGTTAATCGCCAGCTTTCTTCAACAGCTTTTATCGGATCAAGTTTTTTGTCCATCACCAGGTAAGGAACAAAGGCAAGCCGGCAGGCAAAAATAATCCCCGGAATAATTAAAAATATAAAGCCAATTACTATAATTGAAATAGTAAGTAAAGAGGAAAGAACAACATTGAGATAGTTTTTAAAAACATCAAATAGCTCTTTTACATCAAAAGATTCGTTTCTTACAGCTTTAAGTCGTAGAAAAGCAGCACCATACCTAATTGGGTATAGTATAAATAAAGCATATGCAATTCCAAATATTTTTAATAATATCAAGCCTGCAGTAATTGGAGAATTGTGTTTCCAGTGAACTCCTACATTGTCTCCAATTTTTATATTATCTATCCCTTCAATAACTGTTTCAACATCTATTTCGTGGTGTTGATCAAACATGGAGGCAGGTAAATTTGCCACTCCTAATATTATTAAGATTAAAAATAAGGGTAAAAATTGCTTTTTCATTACATCCCATGCATGGCTATAAACTGAACCGATCTCGGGACTAATGTTTTGTGAATTTATTATTTCCATTTTTTTATGATTTAATTTGTGAATATTTTTAAAAATGCTGTCAGGTAACTCATTTCATCTTCCTTATCTGAATGTTTACTCCAAACAGAACCTTTAGGTCATTTGTTATTGGTCATTAAGTCATCAAAAAAATTACTAATGACAAGGGACTATTGACTTTTTCATAAATAAAAATGCGATACATGTAACTCTTTAACATTTTGAAACAAATATAGTGGCCCCAATTATATTTGTCAATCCAACCATAGTAGGAAATATGGCTTTTCCTACTTTCGTAGGTGGTTTTTTAATAGAAAGTTTAGTTAGCTGATCCAATTTTTTCGTTTAATTTGTAGTATGGTTCAATGGGCAATTATTATCGTCATTCTCATCTCACTGGTAGCAGGTGTTTATGGTATTATATTGCTAAATGGACTGAGAAAAAAATATCATTTCGAATATTTAAACAGCTTTTTCTATTACCATCTGCTACTGGTAATTTTTGGTATCTATGGTATTTTAGGTAACCTGCTGGTTCAGCAAATCCTACTAAAGTTTGAGCTTGAAACTTCAATTATTGAAACCATTGCCCATATTTTCCCGTTTTTTGGAGTACCGTTTATACTTGCTGCATGGTATATGCTTTTAAAATTTTCGGGCGAAGTTTTAAATAAAAAAGTATCGCAATACGTGGCCATTAGTTTCTTTTTAGTTACTACACTTGCATTTCTGCTTTATGGATGGTTTATCCAAAAGCTGCCTGAGGTTAACTACACATCATTAACACAAAAGGTAATTGTTGTTTTTTATACTATTGATTTGATAATCAGTGGGTACGTGTTTATTGCAATGCTTCTTTACAGCATAAAATTAAAAACCCGGCAGCAAAAAATCTTTACTTTAAGGTTTGCAATAATCCTTATTGTTTTAGTGGTTTTACGGTCTGGTTCGATGCATTTTTCTGGTTCTCACATAATAATAGGGTTGTACTTTATGCTATTATTTTTTGCTGGTAATTTAAGTTTAATACTACTCACCAAAGTCTATTTGGCAAGATTTGGAGTTATTTACCAACAAAACAAGCACATAACAGAAGATTTATTTGAAAAGTACCACATTTCAAAGCGCGAAAAACAAATCATTGCTGAAATTTGCAAGGGAAAAACCAATCAACAAATTGCCGATGAACTTTTTATTACTTTGCAAACAGTAAAAGATCACACCCATAATATTTATAAAAAAACAGAGGTGAAAAATAGAGTGCAGTTAACACAAGTGTTTAGTCAGCAGGGTTTAAGCAGTGACAGTTAAAGAATTGAGGCTGAGGCTAAGCAAAAAAATAAACTTTATCCTAATTAGACCCGAACTCAATCTACTGCCTAATCTTAAACACCCTCTCCTGCGGAACCCCATAGCCTTTTATAACCACCTTATTTTCACCAGGTTTCAGTAAACCTTTACATTCTGCAATAATATCGTATATTACTCCGGTTACTATTTTCACTTTTACTCCGGCAGATTCTGTACCCAATTCTTTTATTTGATGTTCGACTTTTTTCCCGTTCAAAACAACAACAATGGTTGCATTTCCCATATCGTAAGGCGATCGGATTTTAATCTTTAACTTCTTGTCTTTTGAAGAAAGTTTCTTTTTCCCGGTTTTTAAATGTCCAACTCTGGTTATTTCAAAAAGCTTTTTGTCAACGGGCGATTCTGTCTGCCCTTTAGCAGTGTTAACAAAAACGAAAAATAAGACAGAAAGGCTTGTAATAAAAATTTTGTTTTGCATAAAACTTTGGGTTATTAGTTAGGTATTTAAAAATACGAAATAATTGGCATTTATTTAACTTCAATTATGCAATTGAATATTTTGAATTGCATAAACGATTAAGAACCACTACCAGTTGGCTCAACTTTGTTTTGCTAATTTGGTGTTCTTCTAAATTGGGGTAAACCCTTGCTAAGTGCAACTATCTTCCTCTGTACACTTTGTAAAAAATTCAATTAATTCCATAACTTTGATTTTTTGTCAAAGTTAATCTGCTACTACTTCAAAACATTTTAAAATAGGTTTAAACTATTGAGGAATCAAAAAGCAAAAACGAATAATGGATATATCAACAATTAAATGGGCTTTTTTCTCTTATGGACACAATCTTGGCGATTTCACCAGGGCTCTTGAAACTGCTAAAGAAATGAAAGCGACCGGGGTACATGTGAAATTTTTTAATCATGGAGGTGTGCATAATCATATGATTTCAAAAGCTGGGATTGATGCCAAAAATTTTTGAAGGACTATCGGGATAGTTCTAGAAAAATTGGTGTGCGTTATGCAAAAATTAATCAAATCTAATAGAAAATTCGGAACTGCGAAGCACTCACCGGAAGTAATCACACCATCTCTGCACTAAAAATCCCTCAAAATAGCCCGCTATTCTTTCTGCATTTTTAGCACATATCTGGTATAATTCCGAATTTCTGTGTTGGATATTTTATGTCGAACTCAGGTTATTAAATAATAATCATTAGTTTTTTGCATCTTAAAGATAAAGTCAATATAAGGAAAAATTACTATTTCTTTTAAACCCGTTGGTTGCACTTTTTTTAACTTTTTCTTGTAATTGTTTGATTTTAATAGGATTAGGTGTTTTTTCAGCGAGCCCTAAATAGCAAAAAATGGACAATCAAATTACTCTTTACAGTGGCTTCAAAACCACGGCATCAGGTTTCATTTTGTAAGAACTGTCTGGCACGTTTAGTTTTATTCGGCTGGTACTTGTTGTTTTTATCCAGCTAACTACGCTATCTACCCACATTGAGCATGAAGAGACGGTTGGGTGCATTCCATCGCGTTGTCGTTTAAATTTTAAGTCTTTTGAAAGAAAAAACTTTTCTTTTCCAAGCTTTTCGAGCAAACAATTATTGATGCCTTTGTCTTTTTTCCAGTTGGGTGGCCCCACCCAAACCCATTTTACGCTGGAGAGCTTGTTTACTATACTATCGACATATCTTGCCCTGTGCTTTTTAAAGTCTTTGATAAATAGTTCGTTAGAGCCTAGAACTAAAAAAACATACGAAACGCTGTCTTTAGTAATGTAATAATTTAGGGTATCGTATTGAGCAAACCATTCAGTATTGCCACTCACCCAAGTTACAGTAGATAATTGATGACCATTTTCCTGGCAGTAGTCTTGTAAGCGGTAGCGAAGCCATTTCGACATGGAATCACCAATCAGTAAAATTCGTTGTGGGGTTGTATCTGTTCTGTAGGGTGGTAGTTGCCATTGCCGGATATAAATGTGTACATTATCGTTTGTAATTTTTCGGCCTACTTTTATATTTTCATCAACTTTAGCAGAATCAATTTCTGTAATTGAAGCCTTATTAACATTCTGATTATTAATTGGTTTATTGTTAGAGCAACTAAAAAATGGCAGAAAGGATAAAGTAATGATTAAAAGCTTTAAAGAATTCATGTAAAGTTTAGGTCTTAGAGTCTTCGTGGCAATATAAAAAAAGCAACCAAAATCTGATTGCTCTTTTCAATATAATGTTTTTATAACAATTAGTTTGTTACTTCAACTGGCTCTTGCGATTCTTTTTTAGAAGAATGTTTGAAAAATTTTCTGTGAAAAATTAGAATACTTGTCACCCCTACAGTAATTGCGGAATCGGCAATATTAAAAACGGGTCGGAAAAATGTAAATGATTCCCCTCCCCAAATAGGGAACCAGCTTGGGAAATGACCTTCAATCAAAGGAAAATAAAACATATCTACCACACAGCCTTTAAACATAGGGGCATACCCTTCAAAATTAAGGCTTGAAACCCCTGAGTATTCTTGCCATCGTCCTAATTCTGCGTTAAAGGTAGTTCCTGAGTCAAACAAAAGTCCGTAAAACGAGCTATCTATTATATTTCCAATAGCCCCGGCCAAAATTAAACCAAAACTAATTAATAAACCTTTGGGCGAATTTTTCTTTGCTAAATCAATTAGATACCAAAAAATACCAAAAACGGCAGCAATTCTGAACAAAGTAAGGATGACTTTGCCCATTTCACCTCCAAATTTATAACCAAAAGCCATGCCTGGGTTTTCAGTATAAAGTAAAAAGCCCCAATCACCAAACATTGGAATCACATCGTTTAGTTCAAGGCTTGTTTTTATCCAAATCTTTAGCGCCTGGTCCAGTATAATTATAACTGCAACCAGAATTAATGGAAGCCGTAATTTCGGATTCATCTATTCCCTTTCGTTTTTATTTTTGGTTCATTTTAGCGTCAATGCTCAAAGTAGCATGAGGTACTGCACGTAATCTTTCTTTTGAGATAAGTTTACCAGTTTCACGACAAACACCATAGGTCTTATTCTGTATCCTAATCAATGCAGATTCAAGATGTTGAATAAATTTTTCTTGTCGCTGTGCCAATCTTCCTGCCTGTTCTTTTGAATAAACAGCAGCACCTTCTTCAAGCACTTTAAAAGTTGGAGAGGTATCATCTGTGTCATTACCATCACTGTGGTTAATTGCAGCTTTAAGCATTTCGAAGTCATGCTTTGCTTTGTCAAGCTTTTTTTGGATAATTTCTTTAAATTCTTCCAATTCCTCGTCTGTATATCTTTTCTTTTCTGCCATAATACTTGGTCTTTGAATTGTAAAACAAAACATTAATTAATCTGGATAATATCTTGACTTCGAACAATCAGTATATCAGCCATTTAACAACACGTTAGCCAACTTTTTCTATCTGAATAGTTGTTTGAATAGTATTGTCGATCTCCACAAATTTAGTGCCTGAATTACCTGAAATTTCACTTATTAGGTTTAATTCATCAGCCAATGTTTGCACTGCTATATAATCTTTATGTTTGTTAATTGCACTATTTATTTCATCGTGTTTCTGAATTTGCAATTTAATCTTATCAGTTACTTCAAGTCCTAATTCTTTTCTCAAATTCTGAATTCGGTTAATAAATTCCCTGGCAATACCTTCATCTCTTAACTCATCAGTAACAGTAACATCTAAGGCAACTGTTAACTTATTGTTCGAAGCTACCAACCATCCGGGAATATCCTGCGAACTAATTTCTACTTCCTCTAGCAATATTATAACTTCCTGCCCATCTATTGCTAATTTATATTCTCCTTCTTTTTCAATTTGCTTTATATCGCTTTGGCTAAACTGATTTACTGATGCTGCAATTTGCTTCATTAACTTGCCATGCTTTTTACCAAGCAATTTAAAATCAGGTTTAATATTTTTAACCAGAATATCTGAATCCTCCGTAATGTATTCTATTTCTTTAACGTTAATTTCAGTGAGAATGATATCCTTTCCAGCTTCAACTTTCTGTTTTTCTTCATCACTTAGCACTGGAATCATAATTTTAGCCAATGGCTGCCTTACTTTTAGATTTTTTTGTCGCCTTAATCCCAACACCATTGAAGATATTTGTTGGGCAATGCTCATTCTTTCTTCAAGTGCTTTATCAATGGCTTTTTCATCAAAATCAGGAAAATTTGCCAAATGCACTGATTCAGAAGCATCCTTACCTGTTGTAGTATTTAACTCTTTGAATAGCTGGTCGGTATAGAATGGTGAAATTGGGGCTGCCAGTCTGGTAATAGTTTCTAAACAAGTATACAAGGTCTGATAAGCTGCAATTTTATTTTCTGAATATTCTCCACCCCAGAAGCGTTTTCGGTTTAACCTTACATACCAGTTACTTAAATGATCATTTACAAAATCCTGAATTGCCCTGCCTGCTTTAGTTGGAAAGAAATTGGCAAAATAATCATCAACTTCTTTTACTAAAGAATTTAACAAGGAAATTATCCATCGATCAATTTCAGGGCGTTGCTCAAGCGGAACTTCCTCTTCAGCAAAGGTAAAACCGTCTACATTGGCATAAAGAGCAAAGAATGAGTAGGTATTGTATAGTGTTCCAAAAAACTTTCTTCTAACTTCGTCAATGCCATTGATATCAAATTTCAGATTGTCCCAGGGTTGAGCATTTGTAATCATGTACCAACGCAATGGGTCTGAACCAAATTTTTCAATGGTTTCAAATGGGTCAACAGCATTTCCAAGCCGTTTCGACATTTTTAAGCCATTTTTGTCGAGTACCAAACCATTTGATATGATATTTTTAAACGCAACCGAATCAAATAACATGGTAGCTATGGCATGCAAAGTATAAAACCATCCACGGGTTTGATCTACCCCTTCAGCGATAAAATCAGCTGGGTAAAATTTCTCAAACTTTTCTTTGTTTTCAAACGGATAATGTAACTGAGCATATGGCATAGCGCCTGAATCAAACCAAACATCAATCAAATCTGCTTCGCGATACATTGGTTTTCCACTATCCGAAACCAATACTACTGTATCAACATTTGGTTTATGCAAATCAAATAGGTTGTAATTTTTTTCAGAAAAATCACCAACACTAAAATCAGCTAATGGATTTTTATCCATGATACCTGCTTTAACCGCTTTTTCTGCTTCGGTTTGCAATTCTTCAACAGAACCTATGCAGATGCTTTCACTGCCATCTTCAGTTCTCCAAATTGGCAAAGGTGTTCCCCAGTACCTTGAACGCGATAGGTTCCAGTCCTGTAGGTTTTCCAGCCAGCTACCAAACCTACCAGTCCCTGTAGCAGGTGGGTTCCAGTTGATGGTATCGTTTAGCTCTTTCATTCTGCCTTTTAGGGCAGTAGCTTTTATAAACCACGAGTCGAGCGGATAATACAACACTGGTTTATCTGTACGCCAGCAGTGTGGGTAATTATGTTCGTGTTTTTCTATTTTAAAGGCCTTGTTTTCTTTTTTCAGCCATACCGAAATATCCACATCAAGGGTGGTATCTTTTTCGGTTAAGTTTTCGTCGTAGGCATTTTTCACAAAGCGCCCTGCAAACTCGGCATACAAATCTTTGTCTACATTGTTTTTAACAAAATTATCAGCTAAATCTTCTATTTTAAAAAATTTACCTGTTTTGTCAACCATTGGCTGGCGTTTTTCATCCTTATCAAGTAAAATTAAAGGAACAATTCCGGCGGCTTTTGCAACGCGGTCATCATCAGCACCAAAAGTTGGGGCTATATGCACAACACCAGTACCATCTTCGGTGGTAACAAAGTCACCTGCAATTACTTTAAAAGCATCTCCCATTGGTTGCACCCAGGGAATAAGTTGCTCATAAGAAATCCCTGTCAGATCTTTTCCTTTGTACGTTTCAAGTACCTTGTAGGGGATTTTTTTATCTCCGGGTTGGTAGGCATCAAAATCGAGCTCTGCCTGCTCTGGCTTAAAATAACCACCAATTAAGTCGTTAGCCAGAATTACGGTAGAAGGTTTTCCTGTATAAGGATTGTATGTCGCTATTTTCAAATAGGTAATCCCTGGACCTACTGCCAATGCAGTATTTGAAGGCAAAGTCCATGGAGTTGTTGTCCAGGCAAGGAAAAACACCTCCTCATCACCAGAAAACAGAAAATCTGATTTTTCGTTTTTAATTACCTTAAACTGAGCAGTACAGGTAGTATCTTTTACATCACGGTAGCAACCTGGCTGATTCAATTCATGTGTACTTAAGCCAGTACCGGCAGCTGGTGAATAAGGCTGAATGGTGTACCCTTTGTACAACAAACCTTTTTCGTGAAATTGTTTAAGCAGCCACCAAAGTGTTTCAATGTAGCGGTTATCATAGGTGATATAAGGATCGTCCATATCCACCCAATAGCCCATTTTATTGGTAATATCTTCCCATAAATCAGTGTATTTCATCACTTCTTTACGGCAAGCTTCGTTGTATTCTTTTACCGATACTTTTTCTCCAATATCGTCTTTGGTAATACCCAGCATTTTTTCTACAGCGAGTTCTACGGGTAGTCCATGCGTATCCCAACCTGCTTTACGCTCTACGTAAAAACCTTTTTGAGTTTTGTACCTGCAAAAAATGTCTTTAATGGTCCTTGAAATCACATGGTGTATACCAGGCTTACCATTGGCAGAAGGCGGACCTTCGTAAAATACAAATGCAGGGTTTCCTTCCCTTGTCGAAAGACTTTTTTCAAAAGTCTTGTTTTCTTCCCAAGACTTTAATACCTCTTTGTTTACCTGAGAAAGGTTTAAAGTCTTATACTCTTTAAATTTTTTACTCATTACTCTACTTTTGCATGCATTTTTAGAAAAGTTGTGCAAATATAAGGTAAGCAATTTGAATTTCAAATATTTGTGTGAAGATAAGTAGCGAATTGGTTGAATTTGTGGAGGTTATTGATTGAGGTTACCTTTGAATAATTTTATCATTAATCTACAGACCAAAGCGAAAATTTTATGTATCTAATAAAACTATTTACCATTTGTAATGCTCTGATTTTGTTTAATGCTTGCAATATTAATTCTCAATCGGAGAAAGCGGAAAATTCTGATACAATTACTCTTGAAAACAGTGAAGCTAATGAATTTGGTTGTGAAAAGGTTACCAGGGACGACATTATTTCAAGAATCAAACACAAAAAAGCAAACAATTTGCCACTGGTGGTGCATGTTTTTGTACCACTTTGCGATAATGAGCACCAGGGAATTGTTTCTACGAGCAAAAGTCTTGGCAATGGTATGAATCTAAAAACCAATCTTTATTGGGGTGCAGGTTATGGTATAAAAACTCATTTTGTAAGGAAAAAGGACTGGAAGCTACTTTCATCAGAAAAAAATATTGATACAAATGTTCTTGAAAGGGTGATTTTTATGCGGCAGTACAACTCCAAAACGAAAGTGGTTTTGATTGCAGATGCCTATAGAGGTGATAGAATGGAAGTCTGTTTAAGGGATTATTTTAATTCTTTGGCAGGATTGGAGCAGGATACCATTCTGATTGAAAATGATTCAGTTAACTATGTTAAACAAAGAGATTTTATAGTATTTAACGGGCACAATGGACTGATGGATGTTGATGTGGAATGGGTTGATAATGAGGATAATATATTAAAAGATGCTGCTGTTATAGCCTGCTCTTCAGCTTATTATTTTATGGACAGGTTAAAATGTTTGAAAGCTTATCCTTTGGTTACAACTCAAAGTCTTTTACCACCTGAAGCTTATATTCTTGAAGGCATAATTGATGCCTGGGCACTGGAAAAAAGCAATGAGGAAATAAGGCTTAGTGCAGGAAACGGAATGTTTAAAGTATTTAAACGGAACCAGAAAGCAATACAGAATATTTTTGTAACTGGATGGTGGGAAGAATAAGAATGATGCTCTTAATTATTCAACATAAAATTTAATTTCCTGAATAGTCTCATTTGCAAGGTGATCTAAGGCCTTTATTTTTATCGTGTTCATGGCATCTTTTTTAAATCCTGTAATGTAGGAAGAATACCTTTTTTCTGGCCCCTGGTTAATTGTATAGTATAGGTCTTTGGCACCAATAAGCTGATCAATGGCTCCTAGAAATAATGAAACATGTGGTGGATAAATTGGCAGACCATCTTTCATTCCCTGGGCAGCAATGCTAAAATTATGTTTTATTTCTGGTCCTGTTGCATCAACGTATACAAAAAACTCACTTCGGTTTCTGTTGTTTACATTGTCGTAACCATAATATACAACATGTTTATAACCTTCTTCAGTTAAATTCAGCTTGCCTTCATATTTTGTCTCATCCGATTCATTATTAAGGCTATAGTTAATTTGTTTAAGTCCCGACTCCTGATCGGTTCCGTTAAATTTTACTTGTGTTTTAGGACTTATAAATAAAGTATCCCTGCTTTTATATTTTGGGCCAATGAGTTGATAGGAAAGTATGGGGCCGGTTAAATCTACGTACACCCTACTTACAACATGTTTGTACTTTTCAAACCTGGATGTTTCCCCTTTAGAGTTATTGTTCATTTTGTCGGTTGCATAATACTTAACAATATGTATCCCTGGAACATTGGGCAAATAAAAAGGTTGATCGTATTTTGCAAATTTGCCTCCATTTACCGAAAAGAAAATATCCTCAACCCCGGCCTTGTTGTCAACGGCAGTTAATTTCATTTTTGTTCTGCCCGAAAAAAAAATCTTATCTCCCATTAAGTACCTGTCTCCCAGAATGTCGGCGGCAATAATTGGGGCCGTTTTATCAAGATAAAAAGGGAAAGTTATTTCATTTTCCTTGTTTCCTACTTTATCAATTGAGTAAATGACTAATTTATGGTTTCCATCTGGCAGGCGCGATACCGGAATATGGGTACCTTTTTGATAAAGCACCTCTTTTCCATCATCAATACTATAATAAGTTGCAGCAACACCAGCCATGCTATCTTCAGCATTTAAATAAATTTTGGTAGTTACAGCAATAATTTCGCCTGCTGCAATTCCTGTAACCGTATAATAGGTTTTTGGGGGTGTTATATCTGCTGTAAACTTTTTTTCTTTTGGTTTTTCAGCATTTCCAACTTTATCTACAGCATAATATTTCAGCATTTGTGCACCTTCTTTATCTATCTTTATTGGCTCAATATAAGGTTTGTATGGCTCACCATTAATAGAATAATATATTTGTTCTACGCCGGAAGTGGCATCATGCGATGTAATTTCAATGATAAGACTATCTCCGAAAAATTCAGTTCCTTTTTTCGAATATTTTGCTTTGTTATTGAAAATTGCCTTTGAAATAGGTGGAATACCATCTGCATACACCTCCCAAATAACTTCCATTTGAGGGTAAATAGTTTGCCCGGTTTTTTGATCGGTTGCCCATTTGCTTCTTATGCGGTTTTTCCCTTCTGTATCAAGGAAATAAGGGTTGGTGTACTTATCAGTCGCTTCACTTTTCATCAACAAGCCCGAATCAGTTGGTGTTGGTGAAATTCGAATGTAAACTGGTAGTTTTTTATTCCAATAGAGCTTGCCGTCCTCTGCAACATAATATTTGGCTTGGTGTTTAAGCTGTTCCTGGCCAATTATTGGATAACAAGCTAAAAATGAAATAAAAAAAACAACAAGTAGTTTTAAATTAGTTTTACTCATTTGCTCTTTTATTGATTAAAATTGAACATGCATACCTATTACTAAAATATCATCTGTCTGCTTTGTATTACCTTCTTGCTTCCACTCTTCAAGAGTTTCTTCGAGGATACTTTTTTGTTCAGCCATATCTTTTTGATGAATTTCATGTAGCAGTTTTGTCATTCTGCCGTGCATAAATTTTTTGTTTTTTTCTCCCCCGAATTGATCCGGGTATCCATCTGAAAAACTATAAACATATACATCGCCCTCAACAGCTATTTCTTTTTTCGAAAATTTTTCGTCATCACTTCTCATAAACCCGCCAATAGAAAAATCATCTCCTTCAATTTCTTCCAGCTGTTCATTTTTAATTAAAATTAAAGGATTTTTTGCCCCTGCAAAACTGATACGCTTTTTGCTTTTATCAATTACAAAAAGTGAAGCATCCATTCCATCATCATTCCCCGTATGTTTTTGATTTAGAGCAATATTCACTCCTTTATGCAGTTCCTCCAGAATTAAATGTGGCTCAATAACATTGTCGTTTAACACAATCTGATTAAGGATGTTTGCACCTATCATCGACATAAAAGCTCCCGGCACACCATGACCAGTACAATCAATTGCGGCAATGATTAATTTATCCTCTTTATGGGTATACCAATAAAAGTCGCCACTAACAACATTTCGGGGCTTAAAAAGAATAAAAGAATCAGGAACATGCTTATCAAGGGTTGTTTCTGGCTGAAGCATGGCAGTTTGTATCAATTTAGCATAATTGATACTTTCCATAATTTGATGGTTTTTCTTGTCAAGTTCTTTATTACTGGCATCCAACTTATCGCGTTGCCTGATAATTTCATCCTGCTGCCGAAGTATTTCCGTATTTTTATTTTCAAGGATAGTATTGGCCTTTTTCTTTTGATAAAAAGCGTAGAGTAATATGGCCGCTATCAACAAAACTATTGCTAAAATAGAAATAAATATTATTTTGTTTCTTGAGCTCACAAGCCGTTCTTTTTCAGCCTGTTCCTCAAGTACCTGAGTGGCTAGTTGAGCCTTTGATAAATTAGCGGTTAATGAATCGGCTTTTGAATGGTATTTTTTTACTTCTTGGGTTTTTTCTTCCAATTGAACTGTTTTTTCTTCCAACTCTAGTTCCTTTAACTTCTTTTCAAGGGCAATTCGTTCAGCTCTTAAGCGTTCGTTTTCCATTCCCATTTTACTCACAAAAACCTCCTGATCCTTCATTTCTCTATAAAAGCTCATGTATTTTTCCATGTAGGCTTTTGACTCAGCCTTGTTGCCAGCACTTTCATGCACCTCGGCTAGTTGAAGATAAAAAACAGAAATTTTTTCCAGGTTATTGATTTCCTGGGCGTAGCTTAAGGCTTCTTCTAAAAAAACAATTGCTTCATTATATCTTTTAAGTTGTTTTAATGAAGAGGATAGGTTTAGCAGAGAATTAAATAAGTTTTCGCGACCTGTAGCAGTATTTTTGTTTGAGCGTCTTACAGCAACTGCCTGTTGCAGGTGCTCAACAGATTTCTGATAATTTCCTAAATCATAATATATCATTCCCAGGTTACTGTTTATTCCGGCCATGCCGTTTTCGTTTCCCAGTTTTTTATTTAATTCCAATGATTTGGTGTAATATTCAGCACTTGCTTCAAAATGATTTCTGTTCCAATAAACCTCTGCAATTTGGTTCAAAAAATCACTGGCATTCCTTAAGTCCGATTTTCCCAGATAAAGTTCATAGTTTTCAGTGTACTTTTTAATCATTGCAGAATCCTGCCTGGTAAGTTCCTGCTTTTTATAGGTTTGTCCATTAAAAAAGCTGAAATTTAAGCAAAGTATTAAAAGCACTATCAAAAACCTCTTCATACAAATCAATTAAGAATAATCTCGGGATATTTCATACAAGATACCAAAAAAATCTCTCTTCACTAAGGAATTTTACGCTACTATATCAACATAAATCATTGTATGTGTAAACTTCTACTACATTAATTGTGCCATATTGTGTACAAAAAGTTAAACAATCTTTAATTGGTAGGTGGCTGTTATTGTAGATGTATCTAACTGTAGGACAGTGGACTGCAATTATTTGTCACCTGGAACTCAATAAAAGTCAAATAAATTTTGCAGTGCTTTTTTTTAGCTATACATTTAAAATTAAATTTGATTCGTCGGTCATATGCCAGTATATTTTTAAATTGTTTATAGGACAAGGCTGGAAGCTTGAAGATAAGAGCAAGATGTTTCAATTCTTCCAACTTTGGTCTCCGGACTTCAAAACCTAAAAACTTATAAACAAACAATTTTAGATTTGTGGTAAAGGGCTACACAATTGTAAAATTTAAAAAGATAAAAATTTCATGAAACCAAAACACCTATTTTTAGCCATTTTCTTTGTACTTTTAGTTCAAAACAGCTTTTCGCAGAAATTCAAATATGGCTACATAAATGCCGATAAAGTTCTTTCTAAAATGCCAGAAATAGAAAAAGCAAATAAAAATCTGGAAGCATACATGAAGCAAATTAATGAGCACATAAGTGCAAAGAATGAAGAGTATAAAACAAAACTTGAGGCATTTAAAAAAAACGAAAAGACCTACAATGAATTAATACTCGCTGATAAACAAAATGAATTAAATAAACTTGCTAGTGATATTAAGCAATTTCAACAAAATGCACAGACAGATGTAAATAAAAGAAAACAAGAGCTTTATCAGCAGGCAATAATAAAGCTAAAAAATACCATCAAACAGGTTGCTAAAGAAAATGGCTACAGATTTATTATTGACAATAGCAACGGGCAACTGTTATATGCAGAGGAAGCTGATAATGTGGAACAACTTGTGCTTACAAAACTAGGAATTAAGTAGGACTTAACATTTTAATAACATACAGTTAACGGAAAAGTAATTATTATTTAAAGATTAATTAAGCGGTTAATTTCGGTGTTTGACAATGGGCATTTAGTTTTGCAGCAAATTTAAAAATTATATAATGGAGACTGTTTTTTTATTATTAGTAGCTGTATTAGTATTACTTGCAATTTCTGATTTAGTAGTAGGAGTAAGTAATGATGCAGTAAATTTCTTGAATTCTGCAATAGGCTCAAAATCAGCACCTTTTTGGATAATTATGATTATTGCCAGTGCAGGTATTATGTTTGGGGCTACCTTTTCCGAAGGCATGATGGAAGTGGCGCGGAAAAGTATCTTTCACCCGGAAATGTTTGGGTTTAATGAAATCATGATCATCTTTTTAGCAGTAATGTTAACAGACATTATCTTGCTGGATACCTTTAACACTTTAGGTTTACCCACTTCAACTACAGTTTCCATTGTATTTGAATTATTAGGTGCAGCAGTTGCAATTTCAATAATAAAAATTAGCAATACCGAGGGAGGACCAGGTATTGATGCATACATTAACTCTGGTAAGGCATTGTTGATTATCGCAGGAATATTATTGTCTGTGGTTGTTGCATTTACAGTAGGTTCGTTTATTCAGTTTTTAATTAGGATTTTATTCTCATTTAATTATACAAAATCATATAAATATTTTGGTGCACTATGGGGGGGGATTGCTATTGCGGCAATTACCTATTTTATTTTGATAAAAGGGGCAAAAGGGGCTTCCTTTATGTCTAGTGACACAAAAGATTTTATAAAACAAAATACAATTGTGATACTTGGATTAAGTTTTGTATTTTGGACAGTACTGCTTGGTATTTTGCAATTTGCAGCCAAGGTAAACATTCTTAAAGTAATTGTTTTGGTTGGAACTTTTGCTTTAGCAATGGCATTTGCAGGAAACGACCTGGTCAACTTTATTGGGGTTCCATTAGCTGGTTTAAAATCTCATGCTCTCTGGAGTGGCTCAGGAATTTCACCTGATGGTTTTTCGATGGAGTTGCTAGCTGAAAAGGTAAAAACTCCAACATTGTATCTTCTAATTGCTGGTATTGTTATGGTTATTACGCTCTGGGTTTCTAAAAAAGCACGAAGTGTAACTGCAACAGAATTAAATTTAAGTAAGCAAGATAGAGGTTATGAGCAATTTGAGTCAAATGCTTTTGCTCGTTTTGTCGTTCGTCAATCATTAAAAGTATCAAAAGCACTTTCTTTTATAATCCCTGAAAAATTTAGCAAAGCAATTGAACAACGATTTGTTCCAAAAGTGAAAGAAGATGATGATACTAATTCTGCTTTTGATTTGGTTCGTGCCTCAGTAAACCTTACAGTTGCCAGTATATTAATAAGTTTTGCAACTTCCTATAAATTGCCGCTCTCAACTACATATGTAACTTTTATGGTTGCTATGGGAACCTCACTGGCTGATGGAGCCTGGGGAAGAGAAAGTGCAGTTTACAGGGTATCTGGAGTTGCCACTGTAATTGGTGGTTGGTTTTTTACCGCTTTCATTGCATTTACCGCAGCGTTTATTGTTGCTTTGCTTATTAGTTGGACTCAGTTTTATGCCGTTCCGGTATTGCTTGGAATAGGTGTTTATGTGCTTATTAAATCGAAACGGGCACACAAGGGCAGAGAAGAAGAAGATGCTAAGGTACTTAACTTTGAGAAAGAAGAACAAGACGACATTGACATTAAAGAACGTTGCCTTATTAATGTAATCAATACAGTAAGCAATGCATCAGAGCTATATGGAAAAACTTTTGATTTTATTGAAAAAGAAGACAGGAAAAAGTTAAAGAAACTGAATAAAGAAGTTAACAAGCTTAACAAAAAAACCAAATCGCTAAAAGATGGAGTAGATGCGGTTATTGTTGAACTGCAGGAAGATTCAATTGAAACCGGACACTACTATGTTCAAGTGCTTGATTATTTGCGAGAGGTGGCTCACTCACTAAGTTTTATCACCGAGCCAATTTTTGAGCATTTTGATAATCAGCATTCAGGTTTCAATAAGGACCAGAACAGTGAATTAGCTGAAATGAACAAGCAAATCCAGGTTCTTTTGAAATCTATTTTAAATTCCATTAAGAAGAATGATTTTAGTAATCTTGACGAACAATTAAAAACACAGCAAAGTATTCTTGATTTACTTCAGGCAACAAGAAAAAAACAAATAAAAAGGATAAAAAATGCAGAGGTGGGCACTAAAAATAGCATCCTGTTTTTAGCCATTGTTTCTGAAACTAAAAACTTTGTGTTGTTTATGATAAACCTGCTAAAAGCGCAAAGAGACTTTGTTATTTATCAAAATAATGGACTGACTACAGAAGAAGTTGTTCTACAGGAATAAAACTCTATACAGATTATAAAAAGCTCATTGTCAGGTTACAATGAGCTTTTTTTAGATACTGAATGTTAAATTATCTTAAATTTATCGTTAATATAAAATCAAATAGAAAATGAAAAGATTACTATTGGTTGTTGCTCTAAGTATGTTACTTTTAAGTACAAAACTTTTGGCTCAAAAAAATGACAGTATAAACTTTAATGGTAAAAGTTTAATTCAAAACACAACCATTTCGGGGCAATATTTTATGGCCTACAATTACAACGACAAGGATGATTTACATAACTTCTTGCTAAAAAGAGGTTACTTTACTCTGAAAACAAAGATTAGCGATATCTTTTCAGTAAGATATACCCAGGACATTACCCTTGATGAAGAGGGAGGAGATGCAGGAAATGTTGAAATGCGACTTAAATATTTATACCTTAAAGGGAAACTGGATAAATTTGTGAAAAATAGTTATTTTGAGGTTGGTTTGGTGCATACACCCTGGCTTGATTTTGAGCAGCACATTAACCATTACAGGGTGCAGGGAAAAATGTTTAGTGAAAAAATTAAGATGATCAATTCGGCAGATTTTGGTGTAACTGTGGCTGGTTTAATTGGCGGAAAAGTTGATAAAAAATACCAGGATGAGGTGAATAAAAAAGAACCAGGAAAATACGGTAGTTATGCGATTGGTTTTTTTAATGGAGGTGGTTATCACGATTTTGAAGAAAATGATAACAAAACATTTCAATCAAGGATAACTTTAAGACCTTTCCCAAATAAAATTCCAGGATTACAATTCTCGCATGGGTTTGCCTATGGTAAGGTGAATTTAAATGATAGTGTTCCTGTACCCGACTACATGGTTAATTTATTTATGTTATCTTCCGAAAGCAGACTGCACAAGTTTACTGCCCAATATCATATAGGAACAGGCGATTTTGCCGGCAAATATATTAATGAGGCAACTAATGAGGGATATGACAACGAAGGATACTCATTTTTCGGGGAATTTTTAATCCCTAACTCCAATTTTGCTGTTTTTTCTAGATACGACAATTTTAAGATATATGAAGAAACAACTGTTACATCAGCAACCATTATTGCAGGTTTAACATATCGTTTTCTGAAAAACAAGTTATTGGTTGATTATCAGCAAACTAAAACGCCTACTGGGAAAATAAACTTTTACGAGCTTGCTATAGAAATAGCTTTTTAGCCTTTTGGGTGGAAATAGTTCTTTAGTCAAAATATACCCAACATTACTACTAAAATAAGCTTTGCTTATAAACTAGGTGTACTGTTGGGTTTCTTTTTTTACTAACTTTGATAAGCTTGGATAAAAATAACTAAAAAACATACCATGAAAAAACTACTTTTATCAGTTTTGATTTGTTTATTGTCAATTAACCTGTTAGCTCAAAAAAACACTTCTTCTCAAAGTATTAATTCATTTTCTTTTAAGCTTTTTGAGCTGGTTAACGATGAGCAGAAAAACTGTTTTTTCTCACCATACAGTGTTTTTGGAGCCCTTTCAATGACAGCTGCAGGAGCTAAAAAAGCAACCCAACTTGAAATGCAAAACGCCCTTGAAATAGAAAAGGAAATAAATGCCCCTGAACAATTTAAAAACCTTAGTGATGGGTTTAAGTCGGACAGAAATATTAAATTGCTTACAGCCAATTCAATTTGGTTGCATAAATCACTTAAAATTAAAAAGTCGTTTGCAAAACTTACCAGCAACTATTATGATGCGAAATGTGAAAATGTTGACTTTGAAGATGCTGAAAAGCGAGAAAAAGCGAGAAAGGAAATAAATGGCTGGGTTGAAAAGCAAACCAATAAAATGATAAAAAACTTTATAAAACCTGGCGTTTTGACTGATGCAACTGGGATGGTGTTGTTAAATGCGGTTTATTTTAAAGCATTATGGCAAACAGCTTTCACAAAAGAACAGACAGTACCGGATAAATTTTTGGCAGCCTCGGGTAAAAAAATTACTTGTGAAATGATGAATTCCAGTATCAATACAAAATACTACGAAGATGATAAGTTTCAGGCAGTTGAAATACCTTACAAAAACAAGGAAGCTTCGATGTTAATCATTCTGCCAAAGAAAGATACAGAATCAAAGATAAATGAGATTGATTACGAATACTATTCAGATATTGCCAAGTCTTTTGCAGCTAAAAAAGTAAAGGTAAGTATTCCAAAATTTAAGATGGAAGTGCAGTATGAGCTTAGAGATGCTATGAAAAGGATGGGGATGAAATCTGCTTTTTCAAAAGATGCTGATTTTTCAGGAATAACTGGTGGTAAAGATTTAACAATCAGTAAGATACTGCATCAGTCGGTGATTGATGTGAATGAAAGTGGTACAGAAGCAAGTTCTGCCACTGCGGTTATTGCAATGCGCTCTACAATGATTACCAAAGATATCCCAATTGTATTTAAGGCCGACAGACCATTTCTATTTATTGTAAAACAAGCCAGCTCTAATGTAATTTTATTTATGGGTTATTTGGCTGAGCCCCCTTCTATTGTTGCACAGGAAAAAGCATCTCCAAGTACACAGGGGCAAAAATAGCGTGTGTTACTCTATCTCTTCCTGGGATTTGTTCAGTTTGTCAATATCTTTTTTAAAGCGGTCTGTTAACTCATGGGTAAAGCGGTCTATTACTTGTTTTTCATCTTCTGCACTTGAACCTTTTTGGGCAACAGCTTCTAATACTTCTATCAGAAATTTATATTCCGGGTCGGGTCCGTTTTGATGACAGGCATCTAATACCTTTTTGTATAAATAATCAACATCCTGGTGTTTTTCAACTTCATAATTAAATGACCATTCAATTTCGTTTGCCCAGGGATGATTAGCGATTATTTCATGTAATGCTTTTTTTTCTTCAGGTTGAATAATACCATCTGCCATGGCAACAACATATACCAATTCGCCAAATGCATCGTATAGTTTTTCTTTATTCCCCATTTTTTGTTTTAGATATGAGATGTAAGTAATTTTATTGCAGACTTTAAACCAACACTGCTGAACGATTGTGTTACATGATGCTTGTTGCTATGTGATACAATTGCGTGGCAGCGGAGTGGTAGCTAGCAAATATCAGTTGCTAATATACGGATAAAACTGTGATTTCTAAAGCTTTTTAGCATATCAAAATAAAAAATCCATAAGCCATTAATAGCTTATGGATTAGTATATTACGTCGAATCTTCCAGGATTACTCCAACTCAACCATTACATATCCTTTTGGAATATTTTGACCGGCTGATACTTTTATAGCTTTTATCTTACCATCACGAGGACATGCAATCTTATTCTGCATTTTCATCGATTCCAGAATTAATAAGCTGTCTCCTTCTTCAACTTGTTGTCCTTTTCGTACCAGAACTGTGATTACAGTACCGGGAATAATTGAAGTAACCTTGTTTTCATCTGCGGCAATCCACTTTTCCCTGGTTTTAAATTTATTGGTTAAAAGCGTTTTATAACCAGTTCCTTCAATAACCAAAGTTCTGTTACGGATCTTTTTTTCCGCTTTTTTATCACCATCAGATTTTTCTTCTTTCTTTGCCATATCTCTTTTTTTAATTGTTATTAATCAAGTTTTTGTGTAAAAAGTCAAAAAAATGATTAAAACGGAGGTACTCCATGTTTTCTATCAGGTAGATAAACTTCTTTGTTTCTTGATACTTCAATTGCATGCAATAATAATTTGCGCGTTTCTGAAGGCTCAATAACTGAATCAACATACCCTTTGGCAGCAGCAACATATGGATTAGCAAACTTGGCTTTGTATTCTTTTACTTTTTGCTTTCTCATTTGGTCTGGATCTTCAGCAGCCATTATTTCTTTACGGAAAATAATATTGGCAGCTCCTTCTGGTCCCATTACTGCAATTTCTGCTCCTGGCCATGCAAATACAAAATCGGCACGTAAATGGCGCGAGTTCATTGCTATGTAACCTCCTCCGTAAGCCTTTCTTAAAATAACAGTTATTTTAGGTACGGTAGCTTCGCTATAAGCATACAATATTTTAGCTCCGTGACGAATAACACCTGCATGCTCCTGATCAACACCAGGTAAATATCCCGGAAGGTCAACCAGCGTGATTAAAGGAATATTGAAAGCATCGCAATAACGAATGAAACGTGCTGCTTTATCTGATGAATCCACATCTAATACTCCGGCAAGTACTTTTGGTTGGTTACAAACAAAACCTACTGTTTCGCCACCCATTCGGCCAAAACCAATAACAATATTTGCTGCCCACAACTCCTGAATTTCAAAAAACTCAGAATCGTCTGTAATTGAGCGCACTACGTCACGCACGTCGTAAGGTTGTTTTGGATCGCCTGGAACAATCTCATCAATAAGGAACTCCTTTTTAGGCTCTTTAGAGTCAACAGTTTTTGCCTTATTTTTATTGTTTAATGGAATGTAAGTAATTAATTCTTTAATTTTATCAAAGCATTCCTTCTCACTTTCCGAGAAAAAGTGTGCATTACCGGTAGTTTCACTGTGTACACGTGCACCGCCTAAACCTTCCATTGAGATTTCTTCGCCAAGCACGGTTTTTATCACTTCAGGGCCGGTAATAAACATTTTTGATATTTTATCTACCACAAAAACAAAATCAGTTAAGGCCGGAGAATATACTGCACCACCAGCACATGGACCTAAAATAACTGATATTTGTGGGATTACACCTGAACCAAGTGTATTCCGGAAGAAAATTTCGCCGTATCCAGCCAATGAGTTAACACCTTCTTGTATACGAGCACCACCAGAATCGTTAATTCCAATCAATGGCATACGCATTTTTAGTGCATAGTCCATAATTTTGGTTATTTTTCTGGAATGCATTAAACCTAAAGAACCACCGGCAACAGTAAAATCCTGTGCAAAAATAGCAACGGGGGCACCATATATTGTTCCGGTACCAATTATCACACCATCACCATGCAGTATCTTTTTTTGCATTTCAAAATCTCTTGCCACATGTTCTACAAACAAATCATATTCATGGAAAGAGTTTTCATCAACAATTGCTTCAATTCTTTCGCGGGCAGTAAGCTTACCCATTGCAACCTGCTTTTGAACGGCTTTTTCTCCACCGCCCTGAAGCACCTGCTCCCGCTTTTTTTGAAGTTCTTGAATTTTTCTTTTTAGAGGCATAATCTATTTTATTAGTTAAAGAATCACGGATAAAAAGAACCTTTATATCCGTTAATTTACTTTATTTACTGCAACTTTACGAAATCGCTTTGTAAAAAAAAAATAAAAATCGCACCTATTTCTGTAAAGTTTTATTTGTGAGCGTGTTACGAAAAAGTGTTGTACAACATTTTTTGTGGGTTTTCAACTAATTTTTACTGTTTATTTAACCGTTCTTGGTACTTTTTTGATAGCTACTATAGCTTTGTCTATAACTCGATTAAGCCTAAGTTTGTAGAATGATTCTAAATAATAAAAGGAGGCAAAAGGTGAGTAGTTTAATCTTGCTTGTTTTTATATTCTTGATAATAAATGAGTTAAATCTTGTTTTTTGATTCATGTTGAAACTTTCATCAATTAATTCTAATCAAAACAGGTTAAAATGTAGGCAAAACACACGATATTTATATTCAGATTAAAAGTAACTAAAACAAAATTAACGATGAAGAAATATGTTGTTGCCTTTCTAATACTGGCTTTTCCTGTAATTTTATCAGCTCAGGGAAAAAAAATTAAAAAATTAAAAAAATTTGGGATTGTTAATCCAGTTGCACCAGTTGGTTTAAAAGTTGGTACAATGGCACCTAATTTTAAAGGCGTTGACCAAAATGGATATGTTATAGATTTAAATTCGATGTTAGAAACCGGACCAGTGGTATTGATTTTTTACAGAGGGTACTGGTGCCCTTATTGCAGTAGGGCGCTTAAAGGGTATGCAGATTCAATAAAGCATGTTACTGATAAAGGCGCCTGGTTTATTGCAGTAACGCCTGAAACAACAGAGGGTGTTGCAAAAACAATTGATGAAACTAATCTGAAATTTTCAGTGGTATCTGATAAGGATGGAAAAATAATGGAAGCTTTTGATGTTGCTTTTAATGTGACTAAAGAATATGTGAAAAAAATAAGGTTGTTTAAGCGAGTTGGTATTGCCGAAAACAATGGCCAAACTGAAGCAAAGCTCCCTGTTCCGGCAACTTATATTATTGATAATAAATCAGGAAAAATTGTGTACAGGCACTTTGATTATGATTACAGAAAAAGGGCTAGTATAGGAGCAATTCTTGCTAATTTGCCGAAGCAATAAATTTAGCAAGTAAATTGGCTTGGCTGTTACTGCAAAGTTCCACAACAAAATTTTCTTTTCTGAATACATAGTAGCGTTTATGATCCTTTTTGCTACAAAATGAACATTCATTGTATTCATACAAGGTCATTTCGTCTCTTTTGCAGACCACTTTCATAAAATCATATTCGCCTGATTTGATGCTATTGAGCACAATAGGTGCTTTTTCGTACACATACCCTTTTAGCTTGTACTTAATTACCTCAGAACGCGAAAAGCGCATTTTGGCGCCATTGGCTTTAATGCCAACCAGGTAGGACCCTGCTCCAATTCCATGTCTGACTTTTTTAAAATGAAAACAAGCATTGTAGGTAGTAATAAAATCTTGCTCAATGCCTGTTGAAAAGACTAGGGTACTAAAAAATAACATTAAGCCAAGAAAAAATATCCGATTCATGGTTTTATGTTTTTATCTTTTATTTTTTTGTTGTAAGTATAAATTTACTACCAAAATAAAGCATGAATGATGCCATTTAGTGTAAGTTGTTGAATTAGTGTTGATTGTCGGTTTTTGCTTGTTTTGAAATTCAAGAAGAAATGTATCGAATTGATACAATTTTACAAAAGCGAACAAAAAAAAGCAACTGCCAGGCAATTGCTTTTATTAATTCAAAAAATCAGCTATTTTATTCATTCGCATCAAAAAATGCAGTAAGTGTACTTCTGTTTACATAATCCATTTCTACAACAAATTTTTCTCCTTTAAAAACATAGTACCTGCGTGATTGTTTTCCTGTATTTTCGCTAAGGTATTCATACTCATAAAGTCTCATTCCATTTCGGTAACAAACAACTTTCATAAAATCCTCTTTGTTAATTAAAACATTGTTCTTGTATACAGGCATTTTTTCAAACTGCTCGCCATTTTTGCAATACGCAATCACATCAGAATTGCTGAATTTAACCCTTTCCCCATTGGTTTTAACTCCAATAAAATTAGAAGTAAAACTAACTTTTACTTTTTTAAAGAAAAAAGTTCCTTCTTCTGTTCTAATAAAGTCACCTTCGCTAATTGATGCCATTAGACTTGTGCTGATAAACACCATTGATAAAATCACTAATAGTTTTTTCATAATATTTCCCCCAAATAATTATATTTTAATTGAACACTTAAAATAAAATCATTTTTTATGCCAAAACTCACAACTTGCATATTGTTAGTATTTTACATCTGTAAATTAATCGGTTTGTTAAGTTTCCATGTCCGGTTTTAGAACAGTTTTTGTTCAATTCCGTACACAAAATAAGAATCTGGGGTCTTTTATTATAACAGGAAGATAGGAGTGAAGAGAAAAAATAATTATTGTAATAAAATTTCTCTTAGTTCTTTGATACGGATGTGCCTTTCAAAAGGGAACTCTACCTCTATTTTTGCAAGATATAAATAGATTTGGAGTGTTCTTGTAAACAGCCTTTTTGAGCTTTCTTTTTCTTTCAGGTGCTTTAATACCTTAGCTGTTACAAAAAAAAGATTCCCAAGTTTATCAAGGTTGGAGTTGTTTAGCTGGCTATCAACTGTAATTGTAGCCATAAAATGTTCAATAGGGATATTATTAATTTCTTCGAGGTTGATATTTAGGTTTTCCATTAAACCTTTATCAACCTTTTCAAGACCTTCGAACTCTCTGCCTTGCTTTTTGGATTTTTCCATTATTATCACAAGGCTATCCAGTTCACTGGCCAGTTGTTCAATCTGTTTATTTAAAAAGTCTTGTTCCATTTATTATTCTAAGTATCAATATATGATAACTTAAGAAAGTTCATTTGACTAAATTAAATAAGATTTGTTACATTTTTAAAAAATAATCAATCAAAAAACAGATTATTTTATTATTTATGCAGTTTAAACAGCATTAAATCCAGCGTAAACTTCTGATAATTAGCTGTGTGAACTATTTTTGATAAATTTTTAGAAAATATGCAGATATTTTATAATTTTGCAGTCCCAATGAAATGGTCACGTGGCCGAGTGGTTAGGCTCTGGTCTGCAAAACCAGCTACAGCGGTTCGAATCCGCTCGTGACCTCTGAGTATCAGTGAGATATGAAAAATATTTTTCATATCTCTTGATAATCAAAAGGTTTCGATTTTATGACTTAAAGGCTCGAAAGTCATTTTTTCAAAGTTTTCGATAAAATGTTTACCAATTGTTTACCAGAACATTTAGTCGAAAATGAATACAACATACAAAATTTTCCTACGATCCGATAATAAGAATATTGACGGTACAAATACTGTATGCTTATTATTTACCTCCAGGCGAAAACTAAAAAAAATCTCATTAAGAGTTAAGGTTAATAGTAAAGACTGGAATGAAAAGAAATGTGAGGTTAAAAAGTCAGATCCGGAACATCTGAGAAAAAACAAATACATCAGGAAATACGAGCAGAAAGTAAAGAATATTATTGACAAGTATTTTCTTGAAGACAGGTTCCTGTCTTGTGATGAATTTGAAAGGAATTTCAAAAACAACTCTTTTGGAAGTAAATCATTTTATGAATTTGTAGAAAATGAAGTGCAGTCCTTAATCAGAGCCGACGGAACTTTCCTGGATTATAAAAAACAGTTAAATAAATTAAAAGAGTTTCGTAGCGAGCTGGCTTTTGCCGATATTGATTTAAAATTCATCCAGGATTATGAAGGATCACTTTAAAAAGTTGTGGAATTAATTCTAAAGATAGAACTTAGTGGACTTTTTATACAAGGTTTATGCATTCAGATAAT